>DATMPC010000035.1 GCA_035567895.1 Terriglobales bacterium
TTCACTGCAAGTTCCCTGCCTCTTCGGGCTTGCCCCAGTGTTCATGCGGGTTTTATGCGGTGGAAAACATTCACTGTTATTTTCACTGATAAATTCGCTGTTAATTCACTGTTAGCCCCCTGATCAGTGAATGAACAGTGAATGGGAAACCTGGGAAGCGCGGTCAAATTAGGACACTACCCAACTCTGGGCGGGTGGCGAACCCTTTCTCCTTGTCGTTCTTATGATCTTCCAAACCGTGGGTGCCGCATCCTTCGTGGTGTGTGACCTCTCCGGGGCGACGGATGCCATCTCATTTACCGGAGAGAGGATACAGATATGAGGACAATGACGTTAATAATCGGTTTGTGCATTGCCTTGAGTGTGGCAAGTCTTGCGCAGCAACCGACAACCTTGAGGATCACGGATGGGCCGAAGGTCGAGAGCGTCAGCAGCAACTCGGCTCAGATTGCATGGACTACGAACGCTGCTGCAGGCACCATGCTGTTGTATGGCACCGATCAGAATGGCATTCAAAGGAGCTCGGATCGGGGCTGGCCGGCCAATCAGATCCAACCCAGTGGCACGAATCCCGGAATGGCTGAGGTACCCTGGGGAGGAACAACCCATCGGATCCAACTTACCAATCTACAGCCTCAGACTAGGTACTACTTTGCGGTTCGTTCCACCGCGGGCGAAAACACTACTGGAATGACGACCAGCAACGTCTCTTCTTTCACAACCCGGGGCAACGGTCAGGCACAAGGCCGAGAGACCCAAGATCAATACGGCTGGTATCAGAATCAGGGAGGAAACAGTTCCGCGTACCGGCAGGGCATGGCAGATGGGCACCGGGATCGCAACGGTAATCAAGCCCGCAACTACCGCGGACAGTACGACAACGCCAACGATCGCGCAGACTACCAGTCCGGATACGACCAGTCATATGGCAATCGGAATGGCAACGGCAATGGCCGACCGTACGATTCTCGCGACCAGTACGGCCGGGATCAGAACGGGAATCCTAACCGGGACGAGACCGGAGTGCGGCGCGACGGCGGGTACTACGATCCTGGGAATGGCGCTGGCCCGAACGGCCAATACGGCAGCGGCCAGCAGAACCCGGCGTACCAAAACGGATTTCAGGATGGAATCCGCGATGGCAGGAACGATTTCCAGTCCCGCCGCAACAGCAGTCTGACGACCACGGCAAACTATCGCAATGCGACCGGCGGCTATGACAGGAACTGGGGCAGCCCGAATCAATACAAGGACATGTATCGTCAGGGCTACACGCGCGGATACCAGCAGGGCTACAACGGACAAGGCTCTTACGAGCCCCGCTGAATCTCGGCTGGGGACCAAAAGGATTTTCAGAGGGTGGGTAGAGGCTGTCTGTAGCGGGCGGGTGGCCGACCCTTGCACTCGGCCTTCGTTTTTCTGAGCTACAAGCTGCGGGCGCAGCACCTTTCGTCCGACTTGTCCATCGAATCATCACGTGAGCCCGATCGCTTCGTGATGGCCTGGACGGGTGGCACACCCTTTCTCTCGGTCCGGTTTGTTTTATTCCTTTTTTGGGGATTCCAAAATGTGGGTGCCGCACCCTTCGTGCGTTTGAGGGGTGCGTGTTTCCCATGCCGGTGGCACTGCCAGAAGGACTTCGGCTTTGCAAAGGTGCTAGAACCACCAGCACAGAAAGACCGACAGCGTGGGGAGCGAGATTATCGAGCCACAGAAAAGGCGACCTCGCCATAAGCAACTAAGGATCGCTCTGATGACGGCTGCTTGGAAAGAAAATTACACAAGAATTTCGGACGGGGTAGCGCACCCTTCTTTTTTCTGCCTGCAATTCCCAGAATATTGACTATCAATTCGAGCTTCCTCGGCTGGCCGGAGGCACGATTCCGTTCATGCGCAGGTATTCCACCATCTGTCCGTAATGATCGAATGCATGGGCAACACCGAAGGTAGCCAGGTACAGGCGAGGCGACTTGCTGCGCTCGGGAATCTCCAGCATGTTCTGAGCCGTTAACGAAGCTGCGGCCTTGTGACCCAGGGCAAAAGAATCTTTCAGGAACTTCATGATCTCGGCTTTGGTCTTTATAGCCTCAGGGCCGTTTCCGTCCTTCAAACCTTCCGGCAGCTTGTCGCCGGTGATCGGCGACCATAAAAAATAGTTGGAAGCGGCGATGTGCTTCACCTGCACGGCAAACGTCCGCACGCCCTTGTAGTCGCCGCCGGGAATATTCAGGCTTTCAGGAGAGAAGTTGAATTTCTCTTCCGGCATAGCTTCCGCAGCGTCTACAACTTGCTTTTCGATCATGCTGACCTGGCGGTCCACCGTCGAGGCTACTGTGGGCGGAGCTGTACTCGCAGATCCTTGTCCGAAGGCGGCCGCGGTAAATGTGAGTATCGAAAGCAGCAGGGCGATTTGTGTTGGTTTCATTGAGAGTGTCTCCGTAAAAGGGTCAGCGCACAGCGACATCGCGGCTCTTGACTTCGCGCGATGAGAAATTTGTGAGCCTGCGTTTCGACGTAACAAAGCTGCGAATGATAGGCGCGAAACGCACTTACGTCCCAAGCTTTTCGCTCCTCCGTGCCCTCCGTGTCTCCGTGGTTCAACGGTTCTTGACTCAGAGCATTCAAAAGCCCGGCGGTCTTTCATCGGAGACAGCCAGGCTGCGTTCCATAGCGATTCCGGCGCGGGTGATTGTGCCTTCATCGAACAGTCTTCCGATCAGGGTTACGCCGTGAGGCACGCGGCGTGGTGGTGAGAATTTTGGCAGAGGATGGGCTGGATCGGGAGCCCAGTCGCTGCGCGCTTCCGATACCTGGAAGAATCCAGCGCGTAGCGTGAGCGATGGATGGCCGGTGAAGTTGGTGATGGTGAGCGTCTCGTCGCGGAGCGATGGGACCAGGAGCAAATCTACCTTTGAGAAGAGGCGCGCCATCTCAGCCGCGACCTTGCGGCGGAAACGGTCGCATTGCACGAAGTCCACTGCTGACAGGAATCGTGACTGGCGAAAAGTATTTGGCCATGCGTCCGGTACCTGCACTTTGAGTTCGTCCAGCTTGCGGCTGAGCGTCAGGTCTTCGAAAGCGGCAGCGGCCTCGGCGAAGAGAATCAGGTCGAGAGAATCGTAGGGCCAATCGGGAAGCTCGACTTCAACCGGAACCATTCCGGCTTTGCTGACTGCTGCGAGGGCGGCGCGGTCTACGTCGGTGGCCGGGCTTTCCTTCATCCATGCAGGAAAATACCCGACGCGCAGGCCCGTGGCTGGAGCATTGGCGTCGAAATCAAGTTTGCTGGGCACACTGGAGAGATCGCCGGGATCCGGTCCCGAGATGGCACGCAGGACAAGAATCGCATCTTCGACACGCCGCGTCATGGGACCGAGCTTGTCGAGCGACCAGCAGAGAGTCATCGCCCCGGTGCGCGGAACACGGCCATAGGTCGGACGCAGTCCGGTAATTCCGCAACGCGTGCTGGGCGAGACGATGCTTCCTCCGGTCTCGCTTCCGATCGCGAATCCAACCAACCCGGCGGCAACGGCAGCGCCCGGGCCGGCGCTCGATCCCGACGATCCCTCTTCAAGCAGCCACGGATTCATCGTCTGTCCGCCGAACCAGATATCGTTCAGCGCCAGCGCGCCAAGACTCAATTTAGCAACCAGCACCGCCCCAGCATCGTGCAATCGCTTCGTTACGACTGCGTCCTCTTTGGGGACGCGGTTCCGAAAAGGTTCGGCGCCATAGGTTGTTGGGATTCCGGCGGTGTCGAGAAGGTCTTTCGCGCCCCAGGGGATTCCGTGCAGAGGACCGCGATACTTGCCCGAGGCAATCTCCTGATCCGTCTGCTTGGCTTGCTTGAGTGCCAATTCGGGAGCGAGAGTGATGACGCATCGTAATTTGGGATCGAACTTCCGCAGGCGGGAGAGATAGAGTTGGGTCAGCCGTTCGGAAGTCAGTTGCCGACGCTCGATCCAGCGCGCCAGATAAGTAAGTGGAGCAAACGCTATGTCTTCGTCCCGCGATGGAACTGGCCCTGGATCGGTGTTGCTGCGGACGAACTGATCGCGGGCAACGGCGGGCGCTTCGCCCGGCAATATCGGATTCCAGTGAGAATAAGGCGCCAGCGTTGGCTCCAGCTCGATCTTGCGCGGTCCTGTTCGCCGCTCATACAGCGGAGCCATGGCCCTTCGCCAGTTTCCAGCCGCTTGGTCGCGTTCGGCAGCCGTGAACTGCACCTGCATCAGCTTTTCGGCTTCCACGAAGGTCGTGGGCGAGACCTCGGGACCTACGGGCGGCGCAGTGCCGAATGCGGGAGGCATTCCCGGCGGCGGCTCTTGTTGAGCAAAAGCAGAAGGGAGAATGGACGATCCAAAATACGCGAGGGCTGCATTGACGAGAAACTGCCGGCGAGATTCAGACATTCATGGCTCCGGCGCAGATTATAGGCGACGGCCGTGCTCTAGTGTCATTTGCAGCGTAGTAATTGATGGCATCGAGCGAATCCTCTTTTGAGACTGTCATCCCTCGCCTCCGCCGCGGCGGACGCGGGGGATCTGCTGTTCCTTGGCTCACGAGATGACAAGAAAACAGCAGATCCCCCGAGCCGCACTTCTACTCATGGTGTAGGTTCGGTGTCGCGGCGGCTCGGGGGATGACAGTCTCTGAGGGTGTAGAACAGCGTTCCGAGACTTTCAGTCCGGTTAGTATTACCCGTGCCGCATACAGCGCGGCACTCAATGACTCGCTTGGTAGTGCTGCCGGAGCAGATCCTGGCCGAAGTCGCCAGTCACGTCCCGCCACACGGAGTGGATGTGGTTGGCATCATCTTGAGTGTCGTCCAACTCAATCAGGAATGAGGGTGTCTGAACGCGGTAATAGTGCGGGTCGCCGCGATTGATGCCTCCACTCCACGCGAAGTGGATATTCCGGCCGGCCTTGTTGATCTGCGTGATGCGATCCTCGGCCAACTCATCGGGCAGGTTCCGCGCATACTCCTCCATGAGCGCCATGAGCGCGTCGAACTGGTTCGCCTTCATCTCAGAAGCCGAAAGACCGGACGGCTGTCCCTGAAGCGCTGCCTTCCTGCTGGCGCCGCTCAGGATCTCGCTGTAAGCGGTTGGATTTACGATCGCGATCTTCAACTGTGGTTCACCCAGGGAATGGATCAGTTCAATTCCAAGGTCGTCTTCGGCTGCCAATGTGCGCAGACCCTTACGCGGGCCTTGCCGAACTTCGGCGGGATTGGCGCCGAAGAAACTTGGAGCGTCGATGATCTTGCCGTTCACGATCGTGTAGTTCTGGCTGAAATGATGTCCTTCGATGCGATAGCCCCATCTGCCATTCTCGGCGGGAGTGCCGAAAACGGAAAAGTAGTACTTCTCTGGGTTGCGATATTCACCGCTGTCACGTTCGATAATCCTCAGGACGTCCTCCAGGCTCATGATGGTCACGGCTTTGATGTATCCGGTCTGGCTCAGTCCAGCCGCAAGCAAGGCGCTGGCGAGATGCTTTTGATAGGGTGTCATCTCGCGCAAGGAGAGTCCCTTGCGTTCTTTCGGAATGAAATGCCAATTCAGGCGCTCATCAGCGTCGAATTGAAATGTCGTCTTACCGCGCTGATTGGTATCAAGGGCTGCGAGAAAACGCCTTGCACACTCGCTCATCACCGAGGCTGCATGTGTGCCATGCGAATGGGCATCTTCGCCGTGGCCAAGCCTCGAGCCAAGCAAACTACTTCCCCCGAGTACGGCGGACGAGTAAAGAAACGATCGGCGATTCATGCGTCTCCTCTGGACGCGCATGCCATCGCGTCGCGCGCCACGCGTAAGTCTTGCCGACGAACATGACGCACATTCTACGCGTGGTTTGTGTTTGACTCGTCCACCATCTCGTCCATTCAGGCTGGAGGCCGTCTTGTCATGCGGCGCTGCCTTTCATGAGGCTGTCGAAGTCCGTAGACTCGGCCAGCGTTCGCCACTTATCCACTTCCGCCGCCACTTGCGATAGTTTCCTCTCGACTCTCGCGACGCAATCGGTGCCTAATGGCAGCCGCATCGGGGGCTCGGCCGCGGTAGCGCTTCAACCCGCTGGCGAGTAACACCCGCACTCTCACTGTAGTCGTCGATAACTTGCGCGGTACGGTGTAAGGAACTGGCGTCGAGAAAGTCTGTCCGGAATGCTCCGGGCTCGATGATGGTGACGTGGATTCCGAGTGGAAGCAACTCGGCATGCAACGACTCGCTGAGCCCCTCAACCGCGAACTTTGTGGCACAGTACACTCCCCAGCCTGGTGCTCCACTGAATCCACCGCCGGAACTGATATTGAGGATCCGGCCCGAGCGCCGTTCGCGCATCGAGGGAAGAACTGCGCGCGTGGCCGTGAGCAAACCATCAACATTTACGGCAAAGACCGATCGAACTTCTTCGGAAGACGCCTCCTCGACTGCGCCGAGCAGTCCTCGTCCAGCGTTGTTGACCAGCACATCGATCCGTCCAAAACGCTTTAGCGCTACACTCACGGCCGCTTCCGCCTGTAAGCCGTTCGTGACATCAAGTGCAACGGGCAAGAGGCGTTCCTGCCCACCGGGAGCATGGACTATTGATTGAAGATTTCGTGCGGTAGCTACGACCGAGTCTCCGCGCTTCAGCGCGGCGCGAGTGATTTCTAATCCCAAGCCGCGCGACGCACCAGTAATGAACCAAACAAGCGAGTTCATGAAGCCTCCACAATTGATTATGCGTAATTTGGTGTGTAGGTTGTGTGACTAGACGGCTGAAACTAAGCTGTGGAATTTTTCTAGTGCGGGCGGAGGACGATTACTGATTCGGTGTAAACAAACCTTAACGGGCAGATTCGAGGCTCGAGAACGAAGGAGTGACTCAGAGAACAGGCAAAAATAATGACTCGTAGGTATTAAGGCAGCGAGATGAAGACCGTCGGCATGCTGCACCTGTGCCGGTGTGCGCGTCGAACGATTTAGGACCAGGCTGTGTTTCTTTGGCGCATGAGCAAGCTCTTGCTGAATGCCGTCATCGGCCGGCAACACCGCGGAAATTGCAACGGCAAAAAGCCATGTGAAGGCCAGAACTCTGGCGAGGGCGCCGCAGAATTTCGCTATTGTAGAAACTTTACGCAATGAAATTTCTCACCTAACGGGATATGGTGTCGGGGGAGGCGCCTGTGCCGTGTCCGTTTTGATGACTAAATCTCGAAATCGGGGGGAATAAAATTCTCTGCCTTGCAGCCCGCGATGTCAACTGGCTTTGAAGAATGCTGGACTCGGCGGTCGGCATCGGCAATCAGCTCGGAAAACAGCCAGTGCTTAAACAGACTTGAAACAATCATGCCGACGCTGCTTTCGATCCCTTTCTCATTCGTGCGAGCTGCCGCATTACACCTGGACTGGTGAGCTCTCGGACGGCGTTTTTCCCGTTCCAGCGTGCCGCCCCATTTGGGGATTCTGCCAGCCGCCGAGCCACGGCTAGCGCGGCCGCGTTGAGAGCGCTGTTGCGTCTTCCAATGCGCCGCAGAGCCCAGTTCACTCCTTTCTTCACGAAGTTTCGTTCGTCGGTGGCAGCGCGTTCGATTAACGCCAGGCTCTCGACAAAGCGCTCGTCGCTGGCGCTCTTGTCGTGTCCCGCGAGACTCGCGAGCAGCGCGAACGCTGCACGTTTGACGAACTCTTCGCGTTTATCGCTCCACTGTGCGACCTTGGCCCACGCGTGCGGTGTGCGGTCGAAGAGGTGAAAGCAAATCGTGTCGCAGATGCCCCAGTTGTCGAAGTCGCGGCACCAACGATCCATTTGTGCGGGCGTAACCTGCGCGGGATCATCGACGAATGAGGTCAGCAGCCGCGCCTCGTACCAGCCGGTGTCCCAGAGAAGACTGGCGAGCTCGTGATTGCGCCCAAGACGTTTGCCAAGCGCCTGAATGTTCAACATCGACACGCCAAAGGCTTTATTAGCAGTGATGCCGAAGCGCGCCAAGTTCCCGGATCGCGTGCAGTACCCTTCTTCTTGAGCCAGGAGAGCGTCTCGTCAATTTGTTCTTCGAGCTGTGGTGGTGTTGCATCCTTCGCCGGTCTGGCTTGAACGTTCTTCTTGGACGGCATGCTTGCTCTTCTCCTCGCTTGCTTGTGCTTAGTAAGTGCGCTCGGTACTACCAGGCATGTGTCGCGAAGTCAATGAGAGGAGTTAGGTTGCAGTGTCGAGATGGAAAGACTCTGTGTATTGCTCGACCGGATAGCCTTTCGCTTTCCAGCCCGCCAATCCACCGCTTAGAAATTTGATTCGAGAAAAATTGAGAGAGAGGGCTCGATGCAATACTTCCCGGCTGGTCTTGTCGCTTGGGCAGGTGCAGTAAACAACTGAGTCTTTGTCTTTTGGGATGAGCCCCGGGTTCTCGAGCACTTCCTTTGGCGGAATCCGCTTTGCGCCGGGAATGATTTCAGAGTTGGCCAATAAGTCGAGAGGCTGCCGAACATCAAAGATGAGAACCTCTCGATTTGAACGCATCAAATCGCGGAGCACCTCCGGCGTGATCCGGTATTTCTCGATCGCGTCCTTACTCTTAGCGCGTCTGATCCAAAGTACGATCAGAAGCAAGAACCCTGCAGCGCAAACAATGGTCAGAGTGAGTCCCATGTCTCTGTTGTTATACCGGAACCGTTTACAGGAACCTACTCTTCAAAATCTAGGCTTTCTCCGCGATTCACACAATTCTGATATTAATTTGTCCTGCTTTCTATCGCAGAATGTCCCTGTTGAATCGTTGGAGTACCTGATCGCCCTTGATATTCAAACATCCGGGACATCTGGTGCTTAACTTTCTGACGCTTCTCTCGCGAAAGCGATTGGTAGCTGACGCGAAGCGCTTCGAGCAGTTCGGCCGCCTCTTTTGACGTGCGAAGCCGTACCGGTGTCCAGGCGAAGTCTCGTTTGGCGTTATCAATTGCCACAGATTTACTCTGCAGCATCGGAGAGAGGAGTACATCCCGACATAGAAGGCTTTTGCGTTAACACCATTGGGGGATGAGCCAGTACCACAATCTTTCTTAGAAAATGGATGAAAGAAGCGAAGGCCGGGTAAAGCCAAGCGTAGAGACTAGCTTGGGTCCCGGCCTTTCATTGACTGCTTAGATCAGGCTCTGCTGCAGTCGGCCAGCTTGCGGCGGCGCAGCAGGAACAATCCAAGGAAACCGGAGATGCAGAGCATTACAGAGCCCGGCTCCGGAGTAAGGATGATGTACTCCTGACCTGCGTTTTGGCCGTTGAGCGTTTCATTCGCATCGGTGAGAACTGAGAACCCGCTGGTAAGAGCGTTGTTCTTTGCGCTGAGTTCAAAGCTTGTAACCAGGGCGCTATCGAAATTGGCTGGCGGATTCACAACCGAAAACGTACTGGTGTAATCCCCCAACTGCCAGATTGCAGCCTGATACTCCTGTTGGAGGAGCGTATTGGAAGTCCCCTGCAGTTGCTGGCTCAGCCACGCCAGTCCGCCGTAGAGCTGGGCGGCGCTCGTGAAGCCCGCGTTGATCGCCGCTTGAGACAGCGTATGTGACGTGGGAACCACCGAGCCTGCCAGATTCAGCGCCTGGAGAGTGTTGCCTCCTGTGCCATTTGCAGTGATGTTCACCTGATAACCGCTGCCGCTTGCGTTATCCAGATGATTCGGATCGATGCAGAACAGCACTACTGATTGCCCGTTCAACGTTCCATGGTATGGGTCGATGTAAGCGGTAACTCCATTCGACCAACCAGAGTTAAGTGCCGTTAGGGCGCTGTCTTTGATTGTGAGAGTAGTGCCGGTGACTGGACCGCCCACCACTAGGGTGTCGGCCATTGCCAAAGTTGAGAGAAATAGAAGACCAACAGCAAAAAGAGCCCTGTACCCGATGCCCAGTTTCAAAAGAATAGCCCTTGTTCGACCCAGTTTTTACCCATGCCACTTTTAACAGCTCCTTAATGTGCACGTGGCGGTCCAAGGCATGTGGAATCAGACAGTCTTCAATAAAAGGGGGTAACCGCGACGTAACAGGCCATAATTCAATGACATACAATGACTAATGAGAAGCTCCGAGATTTCCACGGCTCGACTTGCAGTCACCACCGAAGCCAAGTGTGCAAGTGCTTGCATTGTTATCCAAGCGTTTCCCTTTCACTGGCTTACAAAACGTCGCAGTTCGATTCCCAAAAACTGTAGAAGACCGCCTTCCGCTCTCTATCGTTCTTCCCGGTTAGCACAAATCGGGAGCTCTCAGGCGAAAAGATCGAATGTTCATCGTTCGCGATTAAATCAGGAAGTCTTTTCGACTGGATACCCGGCCTGCATCCATCCTTGCTTGCCTTCCGGATAGTGCGCGACGTTCGTGTATCCCATGGCCGCCAGTTCACGGGCGGCGTACTCACTCGCGTGTCAATGATCGTTTGAGCAGTAGGTAATAACTTCGGCGGATTTATTCGGCAAGAGCTTGGGCGCGAGCTCTTTGATCTGCTCAGGCGGAATGTTCAGTGCGCCGGGGATGTGGGCCTCCCGATATCGCTCTGGAGCGAGCGTTTCAACGACTTTTACCGGCTCCTTCCGATCCAGCTTTGCCTTTAGGTCCTGAGCGGAAATTTTGGCATCCATCGGTGTGCTCTCCCGGCAGCATGAGAAATTCTACTCAATATGATCAAGCTCTTCTTCTAGAGAGAGCTGCGGCCAATAGTGTCAGTAAGAATACGAGTGCAATGATCGCTTGAGAACTGACGCAGTAAATGCACCACACGCCGAGGGTTTTCCATTCAATCCAAGTCAGGCGGAGAGAAAACAGTAGGGCCAAAAAGGCCAAGACCGCAGTGATCCGAGGCAAGCGTCCTGCGAGTGCGGCTATCAGCGCAAAGCCCAAACTGCCGATCAAGGCGACGGGAATGCCGCGCAAAGTCGCGTAGGGGCTGTGGTTTACGATGCCGCAGTCCCACTTGTCGTTAATGCTGCAGGGCGAGGGCTTAGTGTTGTAGTGCTCGCCTAGAGCTAGCCCCGAAACCAACACGCCGGTAAGGCAGAGCATCACGATGGACGCTACGAGAGTGTTGTTGATTGTAGAAGTCATTCTGATCCGTAACCAGAATCTACCCTGAATGTCCTTGCGAGTAGTTCAAGATTTCGCAGAAGCTCGGGAAACAACATTTCATGCTACGGCATTCACAAGCGCGAGCGTGAACCCGTCGTAGCCTTTGCTCCCGACAGTTTGGATCGTCGTCGCGGTCACACGCTTCTCCGTCGCAAGCATGTCGTTTAGGCGACGAACCCCCTGCACATCTTCGTCCGAGCTGGCCGCGTCGATAACTGCCCCCTTGCGCACAACATTGTCCACGATGATCACGCTGCCCGGTCGCGAAAGCTTTAGAGACCAGGTGAAGTACTGTGGGATGCTTGCCTTGTCGGCATCGATGAAAATCAGGTCGAACAGATCCTTGGCTTCGGCTGCGAGCTTTGGCAATGTGTCCTGCGCGCGTCCCAAGCGTATTTCAACTCTTTTCGACAGGCCGGCTCGCTCGATGTTGGCCCGCGCAACTTCAGCGTGTTTTGGATTCAGTTCCAGGCTGATCACTCGACCGCCCTCAGGGAGGGCCCGCGCCAGCCAGATGGTGCTGTAGCCGCCTAGCGTGCCGATCTCCAAAACCCTGCGCGCGTGCACGAGTCTGGCGAATATTTGGAGCAGTTTCCCCTGATTCGGGGTAACGGCGATCGCCGGCAATTCAGCCTTGGAGCTGGCTTCGATCGCAGCGTCGAGTGCTGCGTCGGAAGGTACAACGGTTTCACTTATGTAATGGTCGACGGCTGTCCATTGCTCCTGATTCATAGTTCATTGATTTCAACACAAAACGGTGCGTCTTCGCCCGGCAGATTTCTGGAATTCAGACGTCGCTGGCCCAATGACACTGCGTGGATGCTCCTGGAAACGCAACCTAGCGAAGCTGTTAGGCCTTTACCTCGTCTTTATTCCCAAATTAGCAGCAGCGCATTGTCCGACGGAGGGGCAAATCGCATTCTCGCCGAGGAGGAGAAATTCAAGATGCGAATTGCACTGGGCGACCATTCCGGGGAGTGAACAAATGTGTTTGGCCGCGTGCAGTAAGTCAGTTGGCGCTCAGCGCCAGTTTCGGACTCAGTGCAAGGCTGCGCGTGCCTTTTTGGGAAGCTTATCCAGGACGAGTTGGTAGGAGCGTTGGATCTGGTGCTTCAGTTCGGAAGTCGTGAGCGCGTCCTTTCTCTCAAGCGCCACCCAGTGATATCGCGCGGCATACGGAGCCGGAATGATCCCGGGCCGCTCCGTCAGTTCGGCGAAGTCTTCCGGCGTGCACTTGAACGAAAGCCAGACCTGCGCAGGCTCAAGCACCATGACGGCAAACATCTTGCCACCGACCTTCATCACCAGGTCGTTGCCCCACTGGACAGACTCCGTGGCGTGCGGCATGGAAAGGCAAAATTTGCGGACGGCATCGATGTCCATGAGCACTCGCCTGTCATGGTTGAGGATAATGGAATCCAAGAGACACAAAGCCAGCCATGGCCAGCCAGATCGGATTGACAGACCCAATAATTATCAAGTTGTCACTATGTAATTTCGCTCGGCAGGGGAAGTTTCTGCCTTGTCTCTGGCTGAAGATTCTTTGGAATCGTTCACTTCCGTTACAAATCTCAAGCGTTACCGGGGGCTCAGAGCATTCATCTCCATCTGTTTACAGTTTTATGGCCAATACACAGACTCGGTCTCCTGGCTGCATGAAGACTGGCAGAGCGCGTGCACTATCAGCCCTCAGTCTTTTTCGGAGGAGATATGTCTCGATACTGGATGGCAGCGGGCAGCACAGCGGTGCTGGCTCTCTCCATCGCATTTCTGGTGGCTTGCAGCGGCAGTAGTACCTCCATGCAAACCGCATCGGCGGCCACAACCATGATTACCATCAGCGATCCCGCAACCTGTAGCTCCGGTACGGGCGGACCGTTCGGTCACGTATATGTCACCGTAACGGATGTTCAGATACATGCCAGTGCCAGCGCTGGCGACAATGACTCCAACTGGATCGATCTAACTCCCAACTTGAAGAGCAGCCCACAACAAATCGATTTGCTTGGTCAGGCAAACAACCAATGCTTTCTGGCGTCGCTGGGTTCCACTACGGAGCTGCAGCCCGGCAGCTATCAACAGATTCGGGTAATGCTTGCCCCCAACAACGCCGCTGCCTCCGGAGACAAGTGCAACGGAACAGCGAATTGCGTCGTGCTCTCCGCAGACAACAGCGTCCACACGCTCCTGCTTTCGAGTGAATCCAAAACGGGACTGAAGATTCCCGCCGGTCAGATAGCCGGAGGAAACTTCACCGTTGCTGCTGGACAGACTAAAGATTTGAACATTGACTTCAATACCTGTGCGTCCATCGTGACACAAGGGAACGGGCAATACCGTCTGAAGCCAGTACTGCATGCCGGCGAGGTGTCCACGACTTCGACTTCGATCAACGGCAAACTCGTCGATAAAACTACTGGCCAGGCGATTGTGGGAGGCAAGGCGATCGTTGCATTGGAACAGAAAGACGCATCAGGCATCGATCGTGTAGTAATGCAGGTCACGCCTGACAACACCGGAGCATTCGTCTTCTGCCCAGTGCCGGCAGGCTCGTACGATGTTGTCGCAGTCGCGATCAACGGCGCGAATGTTGCGTATGCGACCACCATCGCCACTGGTGTAACGGTCGGAGCTGCGCTCGGCAACGTACAGATGTTTCCGACCACGGGAACGAACACGGGACCGGGTTCGATTACGGGGACTGTGACCACTGCAACAGCCGCGCCTGCAGCTGGAACCGTAGCCGACCTGACCATCTCGGCGTTGCAGCAGGTCGGATCGCTGAACGTTACCATTCCGCTGGCGCAACAGTCGTCGGCTACGGCAACGCTTACCGCGCAGGCCGGAGCGACTTGTCCCGCGAACACGGATTGTGCGACTTACACCCTCTCCGTTCCGGGAGTGAATCCGACAGTCGGTGCGTTCAGCGCAAATGGCACGAACTACGTAACTGGCGCATCCGGAGCAGCGAGCTACACGGTGGAAGCGCAGGCATTCGTTCCACAGTCTGGTGGCAAGATCGATTGCACGAATCCAGTCATGACGACGCCTGCCATATCAGTCTCGCCCGGCAGCACGCCCGCACAGGCCCCGACTCTCGCCTTTACGGGCTGCCAATAGATTTAGATCACGAAAGTCAGAAGCCCCAGCGGGTTCGAACGATCCGCTGGGGCTTTTTGTCGAGTTGCGAGTTACTCAGTAACGGAAATCTTTCCCCTCAGCAGATCCTGAACATCGTCAATTTTGTCCGACACCAGATTCAGCTTGCGGGCTAAACCCTGAATCTGGAACTCGGAGCGCCGATTCACCTCGAAGTCCAGTTCGCTGCGAACTCTATCCTTCGCATCTTGCCGGTTCTGACTCATCATGATGACCGGCGCCTGGATTGCGGCCAACATTGAAAGGAACAAATTGAGAAGAATAAAAGGATAAGGGTCCCACGCCTGGTGTCCCAACACGACGTTCATCGCCGTGTAAACAACGAGCACGACACCGAAAGTAATGATGAATTTCCACGAGCCGCCAAACCGGGCAACACTGTCAGCAACGGACTCGCCTATGGTCGTCTTTTCCTCGATCAATTCGTTGGGATTGCGTGCTGCACGCAGCCGAACGAGTTCCTGCGAGCTGTGAAATTGGCGGCCGAGAACAGTAAGCATATCCATACCCGAGTGAGGTTTTCGTTCCAGCAGGACGGCAATATCCTTGCGGTCTACCTCGATGCACACTGTCGATTCCAGGGCAGTTGCATGGCTCATGTGGTGCAGGCCGTCGAGCATGGAAGCAAAACCAAAGAACTCGCCTTGCGCAGGCTCGTCGATCACGACCTCCTGGTCGTCCTGATCGACAGTCGCAACGCGGACCTTTCCCGCAACGAGAATGTATCCCCGTCCTCCTTCATCGCCGATCTTATAAATCCGCTGCCGCGCGGCGAACTGTTTCATCTCTACTTGGCTAGCCAGAACGGCAGCCTCATCGTCATCCAAAAGAGCAAATAGCGGAACATTTCTTAACAGCTCTCGATCGCACGGCATCCATCACCTCGCACAAACCAAGATAGGCAACGACTATGAATTTTCCTTGACTGACTAAAGAGAAGCCCCGGTTCAAACCGGGGCTGATTGACTCGTAAACCTCATCGTTGATCCCAACGGGAGACGCCTTAAGTCTGAAATCCGAATGTCATCTTAACGTCTGCGACCTCAATTACGTCGCCATCTGCAAGAGCTCGCTGACCGGAGATCTCTTCCCCGTTTATCTTCACTTTTATGTTCTTCTCCGATGCGGCAATGAAGTATCCGTTTTCTCGTTTTGAGATCAGGGCAGCCATCTTCGGAGCGAACCACTTCTTGAGCTTGATGGATGCCATTTCGGATTTGCCGATAACGCTCATCTTGCTGGTCAGCACATACTGTGTATCGTCGGTCTTTCCACTGAGAATCGTAAGGGTTCCAGTTCTGTCGGCTCCGGGCAGCGTCGAGTACTGGCGTGTAGGACTTCGCCCCGCTTCAGCGCCTGGGGCTTGTCCCGGAGCAGCGCTTGAACCAGAGGGTCGATCCTTCATATCGAGCATCACTGACGGATCGGGTTTTAGCATAGGGGAACTGGAGTATCCAGGAGTGGCAAGTTGGCCGGGGCGATCTTCGCGCCAGTCTTCCCTGAATGCCAGGATATGCTTCCCTATTAGTACGTTGTCACCATCCTTGAGAGCGCGGCGATTCACTCTGGCGTTGTTCACGTAAGTTCCATTTAGGGAATTATTATCCTCGATTACGAACTTGTCCTTATCCCAATAGATCTTCGCATGATGACCGGAGACGGCGAGGTTATCGACTTGGATGACGTTATCCGGAAGTCGACCGATGGTCGTAACTCCCTGAGAGAGAGGGATCTCCTTCAGCACCGCCTGCTCGAATTTCAGGAAGAGTTTTGCCATGATTGTCCTCCGCCGAGCAGGAAGTTGAGGAACTTCTGGTACCACGGCAGTTCAACCACCCGCAGCAGCAGACAAGTAATATTGTCGTCCCCGCCTTTTTCTTTGGCCGCGCTGATCAAATCTTCGCATGCCACGTCAAGAGAAGGCGAGTTCTCCATAATCTGTTTGATCAAGTCGTCCTTCACCAGCTTTGTGAGACCATCGGTCGCGAGTAAGTACACATCGCCCCGCAGGGCGATGAGTTCCTGAATGTCGGGTTCGACAGCTTCCTCGGAGCCCAGAGCCCGAATGATGATGTTCTGCATCTCGGACTTTTCCGCCTCCTCGATAGTGATCAAACCACGCCGCACTTGCTCCATTACGAGGGAGTGGTCTTGCGTGAGCTGCTCGAGGACACCGTCCCTCAGCCGGTACATGCGACTGTCGCCGGCATGAGCGATGGTGAGGAAGTTTTCCTGAAGCAGGGCCGCGACGATGGTGGATCCCATGCCCTGCTGCGATTGTTTGGCCTGTCCAGCCTCGTAAATCGCGGCATTTGCCCGCCGGATCGCGCTCAATAGTTGCCGCCCGGCCGCAGACATGTCGCCGGGGACCTCGCCGAATTCCGGGTAGACACCGGTCTCTTTGCCTTGGCGAAAATATTCGAGCAACAGGTCGACGCCCATCTTGCTGGCTACTTCGCCAGCTAAGGCGCCGCCCATGCCGTCGCACACGATATAGAGAGATACCCTCTGGTCCCAGCCGAGGTTGTCCTCATTATTCTTGCGGACGCACCCGATGTCGGTCTTGCCGGCTACTTCAGCGGTCAGGCTCATGCGAGCGTTGGGAGATCTCCTTTTTCCGCAGTGATCCGCATTTATGTTGCTGAGACCGTTGACGCCTGCTGCACCTTGGTTGTGTCTCGATATGATTCATATGGTTACCAACAATGCAAGCAACCGCTATGACTCTTTCAGGAACAGCGAGCGTATCCGATACGACTCCCAAGGTAAATAAATTCCGCTTCCGGAGTGGTCCGGATGGTAACTTGCACGCCAACCCACCGCTTCGGGGGAATGTAGATTTTTTTGCGAGAAGGCTGGAAATTGTAGTGGCTCTGAGTGTTGTAGCTCGCGGATTTTACTGAGGAAATCGGCGGGGAAGCAAGGGAAATCGAAGTAGGCAAGCGAGTTAACCACCGAGACACCATTAGGAATCGCTGTGAACTCCATCGCCGAAGGCCCGTTTAGTGTCCCGATCAGGTGAACCAAAGTGTTTCCCGCGCGCTTAAGTCAGAACTGTCTTCAGCAGTTGTCTGAGTCAGGGTTTATTCTATTGCGCTCCGGGAAGGACGAGACACGAATGCGAATCATTGGTCTACTTCTAATCTGCTCCGCGGCTCTTGCTCAAACAACAACCGACGCCAAGGCCTATGTTAAATACGACCAGCCATTGATCGTGTTGAACCATGTGCGGATGATCGACGGAACGGGCTCAGCCTCAAAAGACGACCAGATGGTGGTCATTTCCGGAGGAAAGATCCAGAGCATTGCGAACTCAAGTGGAACTGTTCCACAAGGGGCGCAGGTGCTCGATTTAGTTGGATTCAGCGTGATCCCTGGTCTAGTTGGTATGCACGATCACATTTATTACCCCGCTCCGGGCCGGAAGGTAGCTATGTATCCCGAACATGCCTGGAGCTTTCCCCGCCTGTACTTAGCGGGAGGAGTAACGACGATCCGCACTACCGGCTCAGTCGAGACCTACACGGACCTGCAACTGAAGAAGGACATCGACTCAGGAAAGACTCCCGGACCGAAGATGCATGTCACCGGGCCCTATCTGGAAGGAGCGGGTGCATACACTCCCCAAATGCACGAACTGAAGGACGCGGAGGATGCCCGCCGAACCGTGAATTACTGGATCGACGAGGGCGTAACCAACTTTAAGGCCTACATGAATATCACCCACGACGAGCTTCGCGCTGCGGTTGAGGAGGCGCATAAGCGAAAGCTGAAGGTAACGGGGCATTTGTGTTCAATCGGCTTTCGCGAGGCTGCGGCCATCGGCATCGACGATCTTGAACATGGAATCGTGGTGGATTCGGAGTTTGCACCCGGTAAACAACCCGATAAGTGCCCACCGCAAAAAGACATTCGCGATACGCTGCTGAAGCTCGACATCGGAGGCGAGCAGGTGCAGTCGATGATCAAGGAACTGGTGTCACGCCACGTCGCAATGACCTCAACTCTCCCGGTCTTTGAAGGATTCGTGCCCAATCGTCCCCCGCTGCGCCAGGCGAACTTGGATGCCATGCTGCCTGAAGCACGGGAACAGTACCTGACCACGCGAGACACAATGGCAAAGAACGCGGCGCAATCCTCTTGGCCTACGCTCTTCAAGAAGGAATTGGAGTTCGAGTACGCCTTCGCTAAAGCTGGCGGCCTACTGCTGGCGGGCTTAGATCCGACCGGCAACGGTGCAGTCGTCGCTGGCTATGGCGATCAACGCGAAGTAGAGCTGCTAGTCGAAGCTGGATTCACTCCGCTTGAAGCGATCCGCATTGCAACCTACAACGGCGCGCAGTACCTCGGCGAACTTGATCGCATCGGCACGCTCGCGCCAGGCAAGCAGGCCGACATCGTCGTAGTGAAAGGCGATCCTTCCACAAAGATCTCGGACATTGAGAACGTTGAAGTCGTCTTCAAAGACGGCGTGGGCTACGATCCGGCAAAGCTGGTGAAGGATGCAAATGGTTTCGTGGGTTTGAAATGAGTTTCACCACGGAGACACGGAGGCACGGAGAACAGCCATTTAACGGTAAGAACATCCAAGCTCTGCCTCGGTGTACGAATTCGGTAAACCGAAGAGGCTCCGATTCGCAATCCTCGGCTGTTCTCCGTGCCTCCGTGTCTCCGTGGTGAAAATGACACTTACCCAGACCGCCCGTGGCCCTGATCTTCCATCCTGGTTCTCGCATTCACGTGCGCGGTGATCTCATTCCGGACTTCCCACAGTTCCTTGTAGAGAACATGTTCCTGGCGCTGCCGGAGAATGTCCACCGGGCGGCCGGTGGTGCCCAGAACATCCCCACCGATAATGCGATGAGCGAGCTTCATGTGATGGAAGCGGAAAAGCTGAACGCGTTCGTCGAAGTCGAGTAACTTTTCGGCAACCTCATGTAGTGCCAGGAACTCGTCACAACGCCTATACAGTTGTTCAACACTAATCCCAGCGCCGTCGAGCTGATCGAAGAATGCTTGTCCCAATCTGGGAGCAAGGTGCAGAAGAGAGAGAAAGCCAGGAGAATCTAATCCGCTGCCATGTCCAAGCCCGGCACGGATGATGTGATACTCGTACGGCGTGAGCGTCTCCAGGACATGCAGAAGATCGATGGCGCGATCGAGCATGCGAAACGATCGATCGAGCAACTTCACCCCGCGCGTGTGATCTCCTTCGGCAATGGCCGCACGCGCCCGCTCCAATTCATTCGCAGTTCCCTTCAGCAGCAATTCCGATGCCTGATGAACGATCTGGAACATCAGTTCGTCAGGATGCGATCGCTGCTCCGGTGGTTTTTGAAGTGCGAGCAGTTCTTCGGTCCGCAGATATCGCTCGTAATCTGTAGCCGCTGTACCGGGCAGAATCGGCTCAGTCATCTCGCGATTTTGTGGAATCAGTGGCTGGTGTTTGGGAGACTTCCGCTTCTGCTGCTTCTCACTCAATCGACGATCTCTCCATCGCGCATGTGGATCGTGCGATCGCCGACGGCCGCGGCCTCGGGATTGTGAGTAATCATCAGCACAGTTTGCCCGAGTTCCTGGTTCGACTGCCGCAGCATGTTCAGCACTACATTGGAATTCTTGGTATCGAGGTTGCCGGTAGGCTCGTCTGCCAGAATGAGTGCTGGGTGATTGATAAGCGCCCGTGCCAAAGCCACGCGCTGCTGCTCGCCGCCGGAGAGTTCGCTCGGACGATGATGGAGACGTCCCTTCAGGCCAAGCAGCTCGACGATCTTGTCGAAGTACTCGCGATTCATGTCACCGTTCTTGCCGGCAATCTCATGCGCGATGGCGATGTTCGTCATGGCATCGAGCGTTGGCAGCAGATTGAACTTCTGAAAAACGAAGCCGATACGGCTCTTGCGGAGCGCTGTGCGCTTCGCGTCGGAGAGTTGGGCGAAATCGACGTTGTCGATCAGTACACGACCGCTCGTGGCTCTCGTGAGGCCGCCGAGAATATAGAAGAGTGTGGACTTGCCGCTTCCAGAGGGGCCTACAATGCTGACGAACTCACCGCGCTCTACGCTGAAGGTGACACTGCGAAGCGCCGGCACGTCCACCTTTCCTACGTGATAGACCTTGCTGACGTTCTCTGCCTGAATGATGTGCGGCATGCAAACTTTCAGTCTACACGAGGAGAGAGAGACAAAGACGCAGCATGCTGCGTCTCTAGCGAAACCCCTGGACTGTAACTTTTGAATGCCGAGTGGATGAGATCAACTAGCGGCTGCTTGATTACCAGAATTCGTGCCAGCTCCGACGAACTCGTGCGTCAGAGTCTTCTTCGGCCCTCGCTTCTTCACCAGCATAATGCGAATTCTCTCCAGCAAATCCATTGGAGGGTACGAGCCTTTAGGCAGAAAAACATCTGCGCATGTTCCCTTTTCGTACATTTTCACTTTGCCACTGAAAAGGATCATCGGCGTTTCCGGTGCGAGTTCTTTGAGAACGCGGATGACTTCCGCGCCATCCATCTCCGGCATAACTAGATCGGTCAGCACGAGATCTATTGCTCCTGAATTCTGAAACATCTCAATGGCTTCGCGGCCACCGCTCGCGGTCAACACGCGATAACCGCGCGTTTCGAGCATGAATTTTCGAATGGAGAGGGACTGTTCGTTGTCGTCGATGCAGAGGATAACTTTCTTCGGTCGCATGAATACCTGTGCGTTTCCACTCCGCGCAATGCGGAGAGCAGCGGAAGGTCAGTCGCGGAACCGGAACGGCGCGGCAAATGGACCCGATGAAGGCGCAGCATCAATCTTGAGATGCGCGACGCTCAGCTCACATTCGCGGCGACCGAACCCGTGTTCAGGACGGCCTGCCTGTTCTAGATTTTCTTTTCGAAAGGGCGAACGTTTCGTAAGAAACGTTTTTGCATCCTACGGCTGAGTGACCGCTCGTGTAAAGTGCCTTAGGCGCTAATCGAGAATTTTTTTTGGCAAGAAAATAATCGGAAAAAATTACTCAAAAATTGCCGGGAAAGTGAGAGCTGCACCACGATGCTACCTAGATCCAAATTTCTCCTCGGGCGACTTCCACACAATATCCACCGACGTGCACATTGACCACCTTGTCACCGGACTTTTCTGCGCGCACATAAATGCGACTCGGACGGTGCACTTCGATTCCCTGCTCGATGATAGCTGTCTCTCCGCGCTCAATGACTCCGTGCGCTGCCATCCACGCAGCGCAACATCCCGCAGCAGAGCCGGTAGCCGGATCGTCGCCGTTATAAAAGGGCATGCGCGCGTGCAGCTTTGACTGCGGATCCACTGTCTCAGCCGTGACGAAGTAGAAAAACTTTCCATCGCTACGTTCAAGGTACTCGGCCAAGTTACTCCACGGCCCAGCCTTGCGGATCGCTTGCAATGAAATAACCGGCACGATGATGAAGGGAAGACCGGTCGAGAATGTCTGCACCGGAAGATGCGGTGTTATTTCATCGAGCGCGAGACCGGCAGCGCGTGCGACTTCTTCTTTGTTGTGTACCAGGCCTGCTTCAGCATCGCGTTGCCGCATCTCGCCAAAAGATTTCCCGGGGTCTTCCTCGCGAAAGCGCACGGGAATTTTTCCAACTTTCAGATCGAGCCAGATCTCCTTGCTTCCGCCGAAACGATGCAAATAGTAAGCGGTACCCAAGGTTGGGTGCCCGGCGAACGGAAGCTCCTCCTGAACAGTGAAAATACGTACTCGGGTCCCCTCTCGGCGCTCTTCCTCAGCCTCGCGAGGCAGAATGAAGGTCGTCTCAGCAAGATTCATCTCGCGCGCAAGCGCCTGCATCTGCTCGGTCGAGAGTCCGCGAGCGTCGGTAAAGATCGCGAGCTGATTCCCTTCCAGTGGACGATCGGTGAAGACATCCATCAAGACGTACGGCAGGCGACGACGAGTGGCGCTGATCATGACAGTCATGGTAAACGCAGGTCGATGCGCGGGTAGGGCTTCAGCTTTGCGGTATAGCCGCTTTCGGCTGTGCCACACATCTGAAAACCGTGTACTCTGGCCCTCAACGGAGAGAAATTGCCCAATATTGGTGAATCGCGCTACAATCTGCGGAATCGAAGTATGAGAATGAGCTTCCTAGTCCGGCCCGGCACTTGTTGTTGTCAGCCCATGTGGCTTAATTGCTGACCGGGAAACTCGCGCAAGTTTTCTGAACCCACCCGGCAGCGCCAGGTGGGTTTTTCATTTTCAAGTGAATTGAGGAGATTTTATGAGTACAGAGACGACTGTTTCCCGAATCCCAAGAATCAACGAGCCCGCTCCCGACATTAGCGGCAAGTCTACTCACGGTATGATTCGCCTAACTGACTACACCTCGAAGGGGAAATGGGTAATGCTGTTTTCCCATCCCGCCGATTTCACGCCAGTGTGCACCACCGAGTTCGTTGAATTCGGACGCCGTCACGCCGACTTCGAACGGCTCAATGTGCAACCGGTCGGCGTTGCCGTGGACAGTATCTACGCGCACATCGCGTGGGTGCGCAATATCGAAGACAACTTCAAAGTAAAAATTCAGTTCCCAGTGATCGCGGACTTGGATCAGAAAGTTGCACAAGCGTTCGGCATGGTGCACGAAGCTGTCAGCGATACCGCCACGGTACGCGCAGTCTTCTTCATCGATCCGAAGAACACGATCCGCGCTCTCCTTTACTATCCACTGAACCTGGGCCGCAACGTGGATGAACTCCTACGGGTGTTTGAGGCACTGCAGACGGCGGACCAGAATGCCTGTGCCTTACCGGCGAATTGGAAGCCGGGGGAGGCCGTGATCGTTCCCGCGCCGATCACTCAAGCTGACGCAGAGAAGCGCGTGCAATCCAACGGCAACGGAGTCGATGTCACCGACTGGTATTTCACCAAGAAGAAGCTGGCGGCAGCAGCAGCAGACTAGCTGTAGCCAATTGCCTATCGCTTATTGCTTACTGCTGGTTTTCAAGCACCGGTCGCCAAGTGGCTAAGGCACGAGCCTGCAAAGCTCGCATCGCCGGTTCAACTCCGGCCCGGTGCTCCAGAATTTAGGCTCAGTAGAGACGCAGCGTGCTGCGTCTCTTTTTTTCTATGTGAAAGAGCCCTGCGGCAGTTGCCAAAAGCACCTGTTATGTTTGAAGCACGGAAGCGAATGGGATCCGGTGATCCTCCCGGTCTTCAAAACCGGCGCTTGTCAGGCTCGACCTGGCAGGGGTGTGTTCGACTCGCACACGCTTCCGCCATTTTCATTCGCAGCGCAGCGCTACCATGGGATCCACCTGCACCGCCCGATGAGCTGGTAAAAACGCGGCTAACAGCGCAACAACTAACAGCAAAAATGCACTGAGAACAAACACACGAGCATCGTGAGTGGATACCCCGTAGATCATGCCCTTGATCAGGCGAGAAGCACTCCAGGCCAGAATGATTCCCGCTCCTACCCCGAGGCTCACGAGTCGCGCTGTTTCTCCAAGTATCAGACGCAGAATATTGCTCCGATCAGCTCCCAGCGCCATGCGAATCCCGATCTCTCCGGTGCGCTTCGTCACTGCATACGCGAGTACGCCGTAGAGGCCGATCGCGGACAGTGCTAACGCCAGCAATCCAAAGAAGCTGGAGAAGATCGCCATAAGACGAGGACGTGAGAGACTGCGATCGAGCTGGCCGGTCATCGTGCCTACATCAAACAGAGGCAGACTGGGATCGATTCTGCGCACTATCGCTCGCAGCTCGCTTGCCGCGCGCGCAGGATTCTCGGCCGTCCGGATCAGTAGAGTTTGTTCTGAGCTGAAGTCGGTGCCTGGAATCTGAAGCGCCGGAGCAAAGATAGCCTCCTGGTGTTCGTCGTTCACATCGAAGTAGTGAGCGTTGCGTACTAGTCCCACAATTTCTGCTGCGTTTTTCTCAGTCCCAGAACGATCCTTGAATATCGAAGATAACAGGACCTTTTGTCCGATTGGATCTTTTTCCGCGAAGAAGTGCTTCGCCATGGCCTCGTTCACGATCACTGCAAGCGGAGCGCTCTCGTCATCTCGCTCTGTGAAGTCGCGGCCCGCAACCAGTGGCATTCGCATGGTTTCGAAGTAGAGTGGTCCTACGTCGTACTCAAGCGTCCAGGAGTTCGTCAGATCCTCTCCGGCCTGAGGCACATAACCCTGAACCTTCGCATTCGAAAGATGCGCGCGCCCGCTCAGCAGCCTATTGTTCATCAAGCTCACCGAGCTCACGGAAGGAAGCGTCTTGAGCTCCTGAAGCATTCGGAGGTAAGCCGCTTTAGCTTGCTTGCTGTCGAACCCGGCCAAATGCGGATCGACAGTGGCCATCAACAGATTCTCACGACTGAATCCAAGATCGATCTCGTAGAGGTTGCGCAGCGTTGCGAGAAACAAACCTGAGCCCACAACCAGGGCCAGCGAAAGTGCAAGCTGCGCGGCCACAAGAAATCGCCCGAACGGTAACCGGGCCGAGTGCTGAGTGGATTGAGAGCTCTTTAGCACCTCATTCGGATCCACCCCCGTCGCTCGCAGCGCCGGAACCACGCCGAAGAGAAGCGCATTCAGAACACAAACCACAGCGAGGAATGCGAGCATGCGGAAATCCCACGGCATTGTAAGTCCGGACGTTCGCGCGGCTGAGCCCGCCCCAAGCTGCAGCGTAACCCCGCGGGCAAAGACAGCAAACACTATTCCGACCACGCATCCGAAGATTGAGAGAATCAGGCTTTCAGTCAGCCGTTGACGAACGATCCGTCTGCGACTTGACCCCAGACTCAGCCGAATTGCGACTTCCTTTTGGCGCACGCTCGCCTTTGCCATCAGCAAGGCTGCGATGTTCGCGCACGCAATTAGCATCACCAGCGCCACAACTCCCATGAGAATGCGCAACGGCTCAGAAAAGCGCTGCCTCAGGAAGCTGGAACCTCGCGCCCCCGGCTCGAATTCAATGAAGCGCTTACCCAGCGATTCCTGCTGAGCTGCCCCGAGCTTTGTCGCGGACAATTCAGTATTGCGAAAGATCACCGTCAGTTCAGCGGCAGCCTTACTCTTTAAACTACCTGTCTTGATCCGCGCCAGAATTTGGCCAGGCGAATTCTCCGGATGCGGAAAGCCTGCGGCCGCCGACCCAGCCGCGACCTGAGTATGGATGATCGTCGGCATCATCAAATCGGCACGCTCGTCGATCGAGAGGCCGTCGAATCCAGGCGGAAGCACACCGACAATCACGAATGGAATGGTATTGGCCGTAACTCGCCGGCCAATCACGCCGGGATCGCGCCCGAATCTTCGTTCCCAATAGCCGTCGCTGATCATCGCTGCCCATCCGCCATCCGCGCCTGCGTTTCGCGAATCGTCGGTGGGAAGAATCGTTCTCCCTATTTGGGCCGAAACGCCCAACAACTGGAAGTAGTTGCCGGAAACGAAGTCCCCCGACGCCAACTCGGCGCGCCCGTCCACAGCAACGTTGAGCCGGCTCTCTTTTTGCGAAGAGGCAACGCCCTCGATCTGCGTAGCCTGCCGCAGCATCTCCTCGACGTCCCGATTCAGGATCGTGGTTGACACTTCAAAATTGCCAACCTTCACGCGGTTTGTCCGCACGAATACCAGTTGCTGCGGATCTCTTACCGGTATGGAACTCAGCAGAACGGAATCGATCAAGCTGAAGATCGCAGTATTCGCTCCAATGCCCAGAGCGAGAGAAAGGACAGCCACGAGGGTAAATGCCGGAGTCTTGCGCAAGGAACGCAATGCGTAACGAACATCCTGGATGGTGGTTTGAATCCAGTGCATGCCGCTAGATTAGCTCGCGCCACGCCTCAGGTCGATATATTTGCCGCGGCCGACGTAAGCTGCTATTTCCATTCCAGACCGCAATTGCCACACTTGCGGTTGGGCAGAAGCGCGACTCTGGCGTTTAGATCCAACGCGCATTTCGGACAATAACTTAGCACCCTTGCAACTCCTTCGCGCACCCGCCTCGCGCAGCGTTTGCAATCGTGCTCAGGATTGAAGGTGTCGCCCTTCTTCCATCGTGACCCTCGGGCCTTCACTCCGCAAACCGTGCGACCTTCCGCTCCCATCAGGTGGGAAGTAATCTTGCCCGGCAATGCATAGCGAATGACAGACAATCCTGCTCGACTCAGTCTTGTGCCCACACGAGCCACAATGCACCCGTATCCTTTCCGCGCCAATCCCACAAAGGTTACATAGCGCCGGTGCTTCGTTCCCAAATTGGAGCTTAAGAGGTCGCTAATCATCGCAATGCGAGGGCCAGAAGGCAAGGACAAAAAACGGCGGGGGCGAAGAGAGGCGGAAGATGGCGTTACCGACTCAGGTATCATAGAGTCATGTCAATGAAACAAAGGTGCCCAGCCTGCAAAGGCCGCCGCACCGACGGCAACGGTAGAACCTGCCAGCTGTGTCAAGGCAGTGGCGAAATCGAGTCCAGCGCAACCCTTAGCAACGCCCCCAAGATCGGCCCAGTGCGAGCCAAGCCCCCTTCCCAGTAAGCCCTTCAGCAGCAGCAGCTTGAGCTCCTGGTTATCTCAATCGGCGCTCTTCAGCCACGCCTCGTAATCGGACCGTCGATTTCTGAACCTTGTCAGGGAGTACCGCAGGCTCGCCACTCCGGCGACCCTGGTTCAAACGGCATCAAGGCCGACTGAACGGTCGATGCTCGCTTAGTCTTTCCGGATCGATTACGTTCCACATTGTGGTATAGCCCTCCTGATCCGGCAGATATTGGAATGAGAGCGCTGCGGGTCACGAGAGAAGTAGCGGGCAGGGAGGACTGTGCAGCACGCTTGCAGCGAACGACCCCAAGCCGCTATACCGTGAACTGTTGGCCCCGTGCATCCCGAGGGCGATTAGGTCTATCTTGTGGTCAGCAACAAGTTTCTGAAGATGTTCGGCAGTGCCCTGCGCGATCTGGGTTCCTGCTATGGGAATTCCTGTGAGCATCTCAGACCGCACCAATCTAGCCATTGCAACGTTTGCGTTCTCAACCAAGTCGTTGATACCCCGAATAATTGAGTCGCAGGGAATGGATTTGTATGCCTCCGGCGTAATTAGATGAGCTATGTAAAGCTCAACTCCACAACTCCGAACCAGTGCGCTCAACAATGGAAGGGCCGTGAGAGAGGGCTCCGAGAAATCGGTCGCCAAGAGCACACGTTTGAGCCCCGGCCGTAAAGGAGTACTCTCCGCCACCTTGCACCGCTTCGTCTGTTCCAAATCCCTAGCAGAAGCCACACTGATCTCTGAAACACTGCACGGTTCAGTTCGCCATGGTGACGTCAAACTCTGCGCCATCGGGTTTCCTCCGGGTTTGCGCCACGGAGTTCGCTTATTCGCGAGTAGGTGAGTGTGAGTTCCTCCGCTATGAACTGGGAGAACGCGATCCCTGCCGATGGGAATCGCCGCACGGCATCCAGAAAAGCCGTCTTGGGGACGAAGGCGGAGTGAACTTCGGTTAGCGCTTGGGCAGTGAGCGAAACTGACGAGCCCAACATCACATCGTTTACTCCGAGCATGGTTGGAGAACTCAGCTCGCGGGAGTGAATGCTTTGTGCTTTCGGACCGTCGCTTGCAAGAGAAAGGCGTACCAGGCCAGAAACGATCAGGAATATGCCCTGGCTCACCTCTCCCTCACATTGAAGAAAATCAGCCGGGGAGTAGCAGCGGGCTCCATGAGCAGACCAAAGCGACTCAACTACCGGCTGCGGAAGGTCAGGAACGATTCTCAGAAGTATGTCTGCGAAGTACTGAGGGTCGAATCTGTGAGCGCTACCGCTCGTCATGACGGGAATAGTAGGGACTTCAGGCGAGGAAAACTGTGATGTTGATCACTTAGCCTGGTGATATTGAACGCAAGCCGGAGGGATTCTATTGTTCCAACATCGCGCGCAAAGCCGGCACGTCGCGCAGAACGACTGTAGACCCCTTCGTCGAGATCAGTTGCTTGCGGCGGAAGTCGGAAAACAGCCGGGTGACAGTTTCTCGCGAAGATCCAATCATCTGGGCGATCTCTTCGTGAGTAAGCGACAACGTAATTCTCACGTCCTTGTCCCCGCGCTTCAATGCTGGTGCTGCCCAATTCAGCAACATGCGAGCCAGCTTTTCGCCTGACGAGGCCGACAATCCGAGGCAGCGAATCTCTTCGTATGCCCCGGAACAATTCAGGCTGAGTTGCTGCGCCACATGCATGCTTGCTTCGCCGTGTTCCGCGAGAAACTTAAGAAAGTCCGCTTTGGGAAAGAAGTTCACCTGAGCGGGCTCGAGAAGTTCTACCGTCGCTTCGTAGGGCCGATTCGCAATCGTGGAGGTAAGACCGAGCACCTCACCAGCTTGAGCGATCCGGAGAATGATGGTCCGACCTTCCGCCGACGAGGTATACAGCTTGGCCTTCCCCTTGCAGAGGATGAAAGCTCCCCGCGAGTCCTGGCCTTCCACAAAGAGCATGGCACCCTTCGGATAGGTGGAGGTCGACTTTATG
The DNA here is from genome assembly GCA_035567895.1 of Terriglobales bacterium. Taxonomy (NCBI): domain Bacteria; kingdom Pseudomonadati; phylum Acidobacteriota; class Terriglobia; order Terriglobales; species Terriglobales bacterium. The sequence goes on from DATMPC010000035.1 coordinate 28,761, forward strand.
CGTTGCAAAGCAGCAATGCTCTCGGCGGGAAGATTGCAGAACAGGCGTTCTTCGCGCACGGGACAAGTCGTGCAGTTGTCCATGATTTCGAGCCCGTAGGGAGAGCGCATAGTCAGCTCCTGCTGGAACACAAATCAAGTCTAGGCTCGTGCCAAACACCGGTATGTGACCTGCGTCACAATCCTTGCAACTTGATCTCGTGGAATCTGTGCAGCAATGCTAACACCTGCGATCTTCCGAGGCTCTAGTGCTTTTCACATATGGATAATCGAGCCTAAGCGTAACGAAAGGCATGGAAAACGCGAGAGTCCCAGAATTGCCAGGGAATCCCGCGTTTGTGCGGACCGCGCGCTCGCTCACTGTCCGCGTGCAGTTAGCTTGCAACCGGCGCTGTTGTCTGCGCTGTGATGCAGGTCACAAGATCGCCGAGGCTGTCGTCCCCTGCTCCCGATCTTCTCTCAGACCCTGCTTTCATAGAGAGCTCCGGTCAACGGAGGCACATTCAGATGTTCGACTTCTCCGTCACTACCGACTTTCATTTCCCGCGCGCAGCGAGCGCACAGCCAGAAGCACTCGATCTGTGTGCCCGGCGGAGCGCCAAATGCTCCTGCGTCTCCCGCCCAATATTCGTCGGTCGAATGCTTTCGCACGGTGAAGAGTGCGCCCTGGTGCATGTATTTCATGCGCGCAGAACATCGCGGATTGGCGCATTTCGAAACCATCTGACTCCTCGCAGTCTCTATTGCGCAACAGATTGTGTTATGCGGCGGTGATCCTCGTCACCGAACACTGTGGAGGCCGTCACATCCAAATGGTCACCATGATGAGAGTCTGCCGTTGAGAGGAGTACTCCCCATGTCACTTACTCTGAGCAAACCGACTCGCATTGCCATCAAAAACATTCTTCTCGCTACAGACTTTTCTCCGCTTTCAACCAGGGCAATGGATTATGCGCTGTCATTCGCCCGAAGATATGACTCAACGGTGATTGCGGCTCATGTGATTAGTCCAGCACTCTACGCAACACCGTCCACCGCCGTGATGTATAGCGCGCTGGATCCGCTTCCATACCTGGACAGCGTGCGCCGGGAACTCAAACATCGCCTCGATGAACTGGTAGTTGCCGCAGAAGAGAGCGGCGTGAAATGCATCCCAGCGCTGGTTGAGGGTGGGATCGCAGAGCAGCTGCGGTACATCGCAGAGGAACGCGATATCGATTTGATCGTAATTGGCACGCACGGCGCGGAGCGATGGAATCGGCTCGTGATGGGTTCCGTTGCGGAATCAGTCGCACACAACGCGCAGTGTCCTGTGCTGACGATTGGACCGAGGGTGTTTCGCCGGCCCACTTTCGAAGCAACGCTCAAGCACATCCTTTACGCGACGGACTTCAGCGCCGACGCCGCTCACGCCGCCCCGTATGCACTGTCGCTCGCTCAGGAGTACGGCGCAAAGATCACGCTCACGCATGTCGTGCCTTTTGAAGTTCGCACACACTCCGATCGTGACCTGGTGTTGAGCTCTTTCAAGAAAGAACTCGAAAAGCTGGTTCCGGACGATGCTCGTGACTGGTGCGAGCCGGAATTTGCCCTGGAGTACGGCGGCAGCAGCGAGGCCATTGTGGAACTGGCAGAGGAGCGTGGCGCGGACCTCATCGTGATGGGCACGCGCAAGTCGAATGCAGGAGTGCTGACGTACTTCAAGTCTGGAGTCGCCTATCACGTGATGTGCCGCGCTGAATGTCCCGTGCTCACCGTGACCGGTGAAAAGGAATACAGGGGCTGAGAAAGGTCGATCCGCATCACGAAGCTAACGAAGCAAATAGCTCACTGACGAAAGAAAGGTAGGCCCGGTATGTTGAACCATCAGCAAGATCTGGCGAAGGTATTAGAGACAGAGCTGCGCTTTTTGGATAATGGCGGATACCGCAATCCAGATATGTGGCGCCCACAATTCATCTTTCTGGATTCGCCCACCTGCATGCATTCCGCTGGATCCGGCAGGCCCGAGGCGTGCACCGATTGTCCGCTGATTGGATTCGTTCCCAGAGCGCGACGAAGCGCACCCGTTCCTTGTCATCACATTCCGCTTACGAGAGAGGGCTTTACGGTAGACAGTTTGTCACGCTGGGGAACTCAGGAAGAGTTGGAAAACGCGTTGCGAGACTGGCTGCTGGAAAAGCTTGAGGCCATAACCGGGATCGATCGCAGCGAGCACGAGCAAAACGCGTTGCGGGGCTGGCTGCTGGAAAAGCTTGAGGCCATAAGCGGGAACGATCGGAGCGAGCACGAGCAATCTCCAGAAATAGAGGCCCTTTGCAACCGTATGGCCGGTTAGCAGTGCTTCTCTCAATTCACCGGCACCTACCGGCGGTCCGCTTTGGATCGCCGGTACTCGTTTGCTCACTAAAGTTTCAGTCGTGCCGAGGACACGCCAGCTTCTGGCTCGTCGAACCTGAATCCGACCTTCTCGAACACCTTACGCATCTCGGAGTTCTCGAAGAGGAGAACCCCGTGGATACTCGACAGCCCTTCCTGCCGGGCGATCTCAATCGTTTGCTGCATCAAATACGTTCCCAGTCCCTTACGTTGGAAACTGTCGGCGACGACGAATGCGACTTCGGCGCTGTTGCCGGTATGCTCACGGATCATCCGGGCAATTCCAGCAATCACAGTCTTGCCGTCTTTGCCAGTGTGCTCCGCGGCCAGAGCGATTTCGCGGTCGTAGTCGATGAAAACTTTCGTTATCAGTCGCTCGTGCGAAGTACGGAAACTGAGCTCCAGAGGTGAGAAGAAACGGTAATACACGCTACGCTCTGAAAGATGACGGTGAAATGCCACCATCATCGGCTCATCGTCAGGACGAATGGGTCGCACAGTGAACTGCAATCCGTCTTTATTCCTGAAGGTGGAAATGTAGTGTGTGGGATACGGACGTATAGCCGGGCGTGGCAAATCAGCGTCTGTAACCGGGTTTGGATGGAGGATCACGCGCGCGTCCAAGGCAACCAGTTGGTGTGGGCCTGCGAGCAGAGGATTGATTTCGATGTCCGCGATCCGCGGATTCTCAATTACGAGTTCGCTGAAGCGGACCAGCAGTTCCTCGAGTTGGGCAAGATCCACGGACTTGCGTCCGCGCACGCCTTTGAGCGCCTGGAAGATTTGAGTATTTTCCATCACTCTGCGCGCCAAGGTGGTGGTGAGCGGAGGCAAGGCGTGAGCGCGGTCGTGCAGCACTTCCACTAACTGTCCGCCCAGGCCAAAAACGAGCACAGGGCCAAACTGCGGATCAATGGAACTTCCGAGGATCAGTTCGTATCCAGATGTGGACACCATCGGTTGAATCGTCACGCCATCAAATGCGCCACTGGGTTCGAATGCAGCTCTGATCTGCTCAAATGCCTTTTTCACCGCGTCGGCACTTTCCAAATTCAAGTGCACGCCGCCCTTGTCGGATTTGTGGGTAACGGTGTGCGAATGCAACTTGAGGACAACGGGATACCCGAGTTCTTCCGCGACGGCGGTGGCTTCCTGAACGGTCGTCGCCACTCTCGTAGAGGTTGCAGGAATCTCGTAAGCTTGCAGGATTTGCTTCGACTCGTGCTCGGTGAGAATTGTTCGACTCTGCTGCCGGGCTGCTGAGATGATCTGGCTCACGCGTCGTGGACCATCAACCGGCAAAGTTCCTGCGAAAGCGGGGGTTTCGTATAACGCTTGCAGGTTTGAGGTGTAGCGCCACATGTAAGCAAAAGCGCGAGCCGCCGCGTCGGGATAGTCGAAGGTGGGAATCTTTGCAGCGTTCATCAAATCGCAGGCTGTCTGCATGATGTTGCCTCCCATCCAGCTCGCGAGCAGTGGTTTGGTCACGCCTTCTGCCACTTTGCACAGCAGACGCGACGACTGATCTGGGTCGGTCATTCCCTGTGGCGCGAGGATCGACAGCACAGCATCACAGCCGGGGTCGTTGGAAACAACCTCTACTGCCCTTGCATAATCCTCCGGACTGCAGTCCCCCAGCGTATCCACCGGGTTGCCGTGGCTCCATGATGGCGGCAGGAATTTATCGAGCATACTCATCGTCTCCGGAGTGATTTCAGCGAGTTGTGCGCAATTCGAGAGCAGGGCATCGGCGGCGAGGACCCCGGCTCCGCCGGCATTCGTGACAATCGCGAGCCTCGGACCTTTAGGCCGCGATTGTTTGCTCAACACCTCGGCCATCCCAAACAGTTCCGCAATGGTAGAAACGCGCAAGACCCCCGCGCGACGAAAGGCAGCTTCGAAGACCTCATCTGTACCGGTAATGGCACCGGTGTGGGAGGCCGCTGCCTTACGAGCTGCTTCGGTGCGGCCCGGCTTAATAATGATGATGGGCTTCTCGAGCGCCACTTCGCGGGCCGCGGAGAGAAAGCTGCGCGCGTTTCCGATCGACTCCATGTAGACCAGAATGCTCGAGGTGTGCGGATCATCGCCGAAGTGATAGATCAGGTCGCCCCAGTCAACGTCGATCATCGAACCAACGGAAACAAAGCCGCTGAATCCAACATTCTCACGCCGGCTCCAGTCGAGAATAGCAGTGCAAAGCGCACCACTTTGACTCAGAAACGCAAGGTTGCCGGGCAGCGCGCCCGACTGCGCGAAGGTCGCGTTCAATCCAGTCCGTGGATTCATCACCCCCAGGCAATTCGGCCCGATCACTCGGAGCTTTCCGCTCGCGAGGATCTGCTTCATCCGCATTTCCAGCTCGCGACCATGCTCGCCGTGCTCGGCGAATCCGGCGGAGATCACGATCGCGCCGCGCACGCCGGCGACGACGCACTGCTCCAGAACGTCGGGAACAGTGTCCGCAGGTGTGGCAATCACTGCGAGGTCGACTCTCTCCCCAATGGCAGCAATATCGCGATAACCGCGAATCCCGAGCACATTGTTACGTTTCGGATTTACCGGGAAGATGGTTGCTCCAAATGGCTGGTCGAGCAAGTTGCGCAGCAGAGTGCGACCAACGCTGCCCGGCTTCTCTGACGCGCCGATCACAGCAACGGTTTTGGGATGGAAGATCGCGTTCAGCGAAGGCCGCGATGCGAGCACCAACTGCGGAGTGGAGGAAGCACCGGGACCCACCATGTCGAGTAGTGTAGGCATTTTTCGTTGACTAGAGGGTAGCTTCTGAGAAAAGAGGGGGCCGTGACCGAGATCACGGCCTAGGTGGTGCATCGCGGAAAACGGTTAATAGCGGTTACGAACTCTTGAGCATGTCGCGCACGGTAAGCACTGGACACGGCGCACCACTCACCACGCTATATGTCACGCCGGTTCGGAAGTAGGTGCTGAAGACTTTGTCCTGAGGCAGGCCCAGCACGATGAGATCCGAATTGTCAGTCTCGGCAAAGTTCAAAATCTCCTGAGCCGGATCGCCTTCGACAACAACAAATTGAGGATCACACCACAGCCTTGCATCGGAGGGCGCCAGACGACGCAGCTCGCCTTTGCAATACTCCGATACCCTGCGCTGGTCGGGAATGTGGGAGTGTTTGTCGATCACGTGCAGGAATGTAAGGTGCGCGCAGCGCTCGTGTGCCAATGACAGAGCGTAGGTGATCGCGTACTCGCTTTGCGGTGTGAGGTCAGTGGCAAAGAGGATGCGATCAACATAGTCCGGCTGCCGCTCCGCCATGGAAACATGCGGTCCGACCGTGAGTACAGGGCAAATGGCGCTGCGCAGAATCAGTTCGGCGGTCGAGCCCAGCAGCATGCGCTGCAGGCCGCGCCAGCCGTGCGTGCCAACTACGATCAAGTCGATGCCGTGCATCACGGTCCATCGCTCGATTGCGTATTCGATTAAGCCCTCGCTCAGCAGAACCTCGGATTTGACATGGAGTGGAGCAACCAACTTGGTCAGTTGTTCGCGCATGCCTTCGCGGCTTGCATCGAAGTACTCCATTAATGCAGGTCCTTCCAAATGCGGTGGCGCTGCCGGAGTCTGCACATGCGCGGCGTAGAACGTTGCGTCGTGGTGCTTGGCTAGAACCGCGGCATACTCCATTGCGGTTTGGGATGCTTGGCTGAAGTCGGTAAGAAACAGAATGTTTTTGAATGCGATTTTGGTGGAACTCTCAAGAACGTGCATCTGACTTCTCCTCTCTTCTCCCTTTTGGGCGATCTTGCTCCCCAACCGGGGCTGCGTCTGTGACCTCTGTCACATTTGGCAGTGTGCATTGTCATGTCCCGCTTTTCTAAGTGGAACTACCTTCATACATGACAGCAGGAGGTAGATATGGACTCCGCGGAAGTGCTGGAGGAGAGAAGGTCGTGTGTGGAATGTCCCGCACGTCGTGGCTTCTGCAACTTGCCCGACTACGTCTTATCTGATTTGGGAATGTCGAAGCGCGAGATTTATCGCGACAGCGGAGAAATCCTGTACCGTCAGGGCGAGCGGTGCGCAGGTTTATTCGTTCTTTGTCGGGGCAGGGTCAAGCTGTCAAAGATGTCCAACCAGGGGAAGACGGCGATTCTGCAAATCTGCGGCTCTGGTGATCTGCTGGGAGCGAGCGAAGTGCTTGCCAACTGTGCTTATGCCGCGACAGCCCAGGTTCAGGAAGAATCCGTGCTCGCTTATGTACCACGGGACACATTCCTGCAGATGATGGCCCGGCACTCCATTGTCGGCCTCCGAACTTCCGAGCATCTGGGTGCTGAGTGCCTTCGCGCTTTCCGTGATCTCGGCTTCCTCCGAATACCGTCTTCAGCGCTTCAGAAACTCAGTCGGCTGCTGCTTCGCTGGTGCAGCCTAAATGAAGGCGAAGGTGTTCAGGAAATTCCGATGATCTACACGCACGCGGAACTTGCACAGCTCATCGGGACCTCACGAGAGACGGTCACTCGGCTCTTGAACCGGTTAGACGGCGATGCAGTCATAAGCGTACGAGGAGGGGTCGGTCGCGTCCTCGACATTAACAAGCTAAGGGTTCTGGCGTCTGCGGCGTGAGCGTAGGCCGAAGTCAAAAAATTTGGAAGTACGTGCAAAGAAAAGCGCTAATATGTGACCGCTGTCACACGCCAACATGTGCTGTTCGGCTATGGTAGTCGAGTAATTTGTACCGCTGTGGGGCCCCGAGCTCTTGACTTCAAGAACCAAAAAAGGAGCACGGAATGCGCTACTCGCCGACCCGTTGCGCCCTAATTCTGATTTCTTCCAGAGCGCTCCCCTCGCTCGCAGTTGTTGTTTTTCTTAGTACTCTTCCGCTTGTTGTCTGGGGAAGTGCCCGGGTTCAGGAGCCAGCGAAGCCTGATTCGCAGTCCCCACCGAGTGCTGACTACGTTGGCTCGGATATGTGCATCGCGTGCCATTCCGATCAGGGACAGCACTTCCAAAAAACAGTGATGGGCCGTGCTTTCGCCCATCCGCGAACAGACCTGGAGAAGCTTGGCTGCGAAGCTTGCCATGGACCAGGCAAGGCGCATGTGGAGGCCGGAGGCGGTAAGGACACGATAGCAATCCGCTTCACTAAAGACTCCAAGAACACGGTTGAAGAAAAGAACAATGCCTGCCTTTCCTGCCACGCAAAAGGCAATCGCATGTTTTGGGACGGAAGTCCGCATGAATCGCGAAACATCGCATGTGTCGATTGCCACGTTGGGCATGAACCGCAGTCCAAAAAGCTTTCGTCGGATGCGCGCTTTAATGCTCCACTCAGCGACGTCGAGACCAGAAAGCAACAGCCGGAGCTCTGCCTCACCTGTCACCTGATGCGCCGCGGGCAACTGCAGCGCTCGTCACACATGCCATATCGGGAAGGGAAAGTAACCTGCACAAGCTGCCATAATCCGCACGGCTCGCCCAACCCACACCAGCTCCTGCAGGCCACCACCAACGAGAACTGCTATAGCTGTCATGCTGAGCGCCGCGGCCCATTCCTTTGGGAGCATCCGCCGGTTATGGAAAACTGCGCAAATTGCCACGAGCCGCACGGGACCAACAATCCTCAGCTGTTGAAGGTACGCATGCCGCGCGTGTGCGATTCGTGCCATGTTACGAGCCGCCACCCAACCACGCCGACGCTACTCAACTCAGTTCGCGACTTCAATCGCGGATGCTCGAATTGCCATTCGCGCCTCCACGGCTCAAATCATCCGTCGGGCAACTTCTTCCTGCGCTGAGGGAGAGAGGGACAGCATGACGCAAAGACCCGTTCTGATAGTTGGAATTGTGATGATGTTCACGCTGCAGATCTCAGCCCAGCAGACGGCAGGGAGCGCCGTGCAAAACGCCGGTGCTGGAGTCCAGGGCACTGCGGCACAGGCGGGGAGCAATACGGGGCAAACCACCAACCCCGCGAAACCAAATGCAGCCAGCGAACCGGCTGCGGAAGTTGAGTCCCCGGTTTCCGGGCACAACATGGTGGAGTTTGGAGTTCGCAACTACTGGGGCAATGTGTACGGCCGGCCCGATTTGCCGTTCAATCCGAACCTGCGGACGTCGAAGCTGAATGAGTACAGCGATATCCGTAACAACTTCATCGTTCGCCGCGCCCGCGTCAATTTTGAGGATGTCCTGGGCACGCATTACTACGTTAACTACCAAACGCAAAGCACCCTGTATCGCAACCAGAGCCACCTGGCGACCTTTGGCGAATGGAACTTGTTCAAGCTGCAGTTCCGCTACGACGAGATCCCGCACATTTATTCCAACACCACTCGAATTCTGTACACGCAAACCGGTCCCGGCGTTTACACCATCCCGCTGATCGTCCGACAGAGTTTGCAAATTGCTTCCTCGACCGGGACTGCTGCCCAGATCAACAATAGCCTGCCGAGCTTCGTGGCAACTCAGGTCATACCGAGCGAGCAGTTTTTCGTGCCACAAAGCTTGCGACGCGCCGGGACAGCAGCATTTACATACAACCTCACTCCAAAGTTGAACTTTTTCACCTCGTTCTGGCGCGAGCACCAAAGCGGGTCACGACCCATTGGAACAATCCTCAATAGCAGCCCTTCTGCAGGCGGGAGCAGTTCACCGGGGAGTGTTCCAAATCGGCAAAGTCCGGGAGTGGCGGCGGAACTGCCCGAGCCGATCGATTATTTCAGCAACACGGTGCGCGGAATGGCGGAGTACACAAGCAAAACCTGGGGAGCGCAGCTTGGTTACGTAGGCTCATTTCTTCAGAGCAACGTAAAATCGATGCTCTTTGATTCGCCATTCGCGACTGCCGACCTTGCGGTCCAGATCATTCCGCCTGGAGGCGGCTGTGTCGTAACAGCGCCCGCGCAGAACTGTTCGATTGGAGCAGTACCGGCGCACGGGCAGATGGCGCTTTATCCGGACAACCAGGCACACTACCTGCACTTTGCGACTGCGTTCGACGTAGGCAAGTACATTCACGTCATGGGGCTGGTCATGCCAGGCTGGTTGCGTCAGAATGACGCATTCCTGCCGTACACAGCGAATACTGCGATCACCGGCCTGCCCGCGCTTCCTGCCTCCAGCTTGAACGGTCAGAAGCAGACACTCGCGATGAACTGGACGGCAATTGCCAAGCTGACCAAACGCCTGCAGCTGGAAGCAAAGTATCGTCACTACGACTACAACAACGACACTGGAGTGCTCACGCTGACACCAATCCAAGGAGATACGATCGGAGCGAACGCCGCCGCTACGGCACAAGCCGCACCCACGCCAACGGATACAAACGGGCGCAGCAATCCCGGATATAACCGGAAGACGCTCGAATTCAGCGGCGATTATTTCTTTACGCAACGCAGCGCTGTAAGGGCCGGCTGGATCGGGGAATGGCTCGACCGCTCGCATCGCGATGCGGGGCACTCCTTTGAGAAGTCGTTTTTCGGAACCGTTGACTACACCCCGGTACGCTCGCTTCTCATCCGTATTTCGGGACGCCATGCCGACCGCAAGCCTGATGAATATCAGGACGACACAGCCAGCGATCCTAATACGGGCGTGGAAATCTCCTGCACTTCAACTAGCACTGTGTTCACTCAAACGCAGCGCTGCGCTCGCCGCTTCGATGAAGCGGCGAGAATCCAGGATCGCGGTGACGTGCTCGCGCAATACGATGTCGGGAATTTCAGTCTTGCCGGCAGCTTCACGACAATGCAGAATGACTACAATCGTCGCAGCGGCGTCAACAGTCCCACTGCACTCAACTTCGTTTCGGGAACAACGAACCCCTACTACCTCTACGGTCTCTTAAAAGATCTCGCGTGGACCTACAGCTTCGATGGCAGTTACGCGCTTAATCCTAACGTCTCAATGTTTGCCGAATACACACGCGACCACTACCACACACGCATGATCTCGCGAAGCCGCACTCCAACAAGCGGCACGCAGACCATCCTCACCTGCTCCGGCTGCGATTCGGCCAACAATGACTGGGAAAGCATCACGCGCGATATCAACGACACATACGCCGCGGGCCTCGACCTCTATTTCCGAAAGCGCATCTGGTTCTCGCCGTACTACTCACTGGCCGCGGGCAAGAACAATGTATTTTCACGGGCGCTAGGCGATCCGACGATCACGACCGGACCAAACAAGTTCGTGTTGACTGGGGCCAGCGCGGCGGAGGATTACCCAGAGGTGACGACGCGAATTCACGAGGCCGTGGCAGTCGTGAAATTCAAACTTAGCGACAAGCTGTTCCCGAAACTCGAGTACAGGTATCAGCAGTTCGACAACCGCGATTACCAAACCACACCCATGACCCCGTATATGGGTTGCGTCGGCGCGGGGACTATCGTGGTTAGCTCTCCCTGCGTCAATCTGGGTGCCACGACTGCGGGGAAGGTTCCGAGCCCCTTTTATCCAGGCTTCGTAGTAGGCGACACGGCGGCTGCTCGCTATGTGTTTCTCGGTGCCGATCAGCCGTCGTATCATGCCCACATCATTACGGCTACGCTTGAATATCACTTCTGAAGGTAAGGGAAAAGCTCCAGACTGGATAACGCAGAGCAGGTTAGGAGTGCCAGATATGTAGGCAACTAACAGTTATGAGACCGGAACTATCTCGCAGCAATGTTAGTCTCAATATAGTATGGCGAATCCAAGAAGGGGAATAAGGATGACGATCAATCGGCTTTTTGTTTTGGCAATAGCCCTTAGCTTACTCACTCTCAGTGCTTCCGCAGCGAACCCGACTGCTGCTGACCTCTACAAAACCAAATGCCAAGCCTGCCATGGAGCAGATGGTAAAGCGACTGCTGTCGGCAAGAAACTCGGAGCCAGAGACTTTCAGGATCCAGACGTCGCGAAAATGTCCGAGGAAGAGCTGGCAAAGATTACAACCGACGGCAAGAACAAGATGCCGTCCTACAAAGGCAAGCTCACAGACGACCAGATCAAAGCTCTAGCGAAATACATAAAAGAGATGAAGTAGCGCGGAGGTCTCAGTGCCGATTTGGATCACTTATGCGGTACTGATCATGACGGTCGTCGTGATCGGGATCGTCGTCCTTGTTCCTGCTGTGACGATTAGCCGTGGCGGCAAAATACTCGCATTCCTCGCTCTTTTTGTTTTTCCCTTGCTCGCCGTCGCGCTTGGCTACCAGCACCACATGGATCGCGCCACGCAAACCAGCTTCTGTCTCTCTTGCCATGTGATGGAACCCTACGGGCGCAGCTTGCACGTGGATGATCCTAGCTGGTTGCCGGCCGCCCACTACCAGAATCATCGCGTGCCGCATGACGAGGCTTGCTACACCTGCCACACCGATTACGTAATGTACGGAACGATCAAGTCGAAGTGGCGCGGACTGCATCACGTCTACGTGCAGTACTTCGGCAATCCCAAGCCACCGCTGCATCTCTACGTTGCATACAACAATCGCGAGTGCCTGCACTGCCATCTCGGCGCACGCAGCTTCGAGCAGGGAACAACTCATACCGCCGATCCTGAAATCATGGCGGACATCAAGTCGAACAAGATGTCGTGTCTGACATCCGGGTGTCACGATCAGGTGCACAACACGACCAAGCTCAACGAAGTGAAGTATTGGGAGGGACCGCAGGCACAATGAACTTCGCTCTCGATCAAAGGCTACGAATCGCCGGTGTCCTCATCGTTATCGGGCTGGTCATCGAGGGTTGGACGCTGCGCTGGAACAGTCCAATCGGATTCCTGGTATTCCTGGGACTGGGTGGGCTCTTCATCGCCTGCGGCGTCCTTGTCTATTTGTTGACCCTTGTCGCGATTCCCGAAGCACCAGATTCGGTAGCACCGAAGTCGTCTGCCGTCTCCTGATCAAACGCAGATTTTGCGGATTCACGCGGATATGTTGAGGCTTGAAAGCCACAAAAAATCTGCGTTGATCCCTCAATTTTGTGTATATCTGCGTGAACTTTTGATTTTTGTTCTGAGTTCACTTTACTGATGACCTGATTGCCGGATCCCCCGCACTATCGCCCGCGGGAGCACCCGCATCCCATAAACGTGAGTATGAGTCGTCTCGAGTTAAGAGTACAAATGGTCTGCTTGCCGTTGCTGATGGTATTCCTTGCTCCCTTCCTGATTGCGCAGCAGCGGACGGAAGCGGACTTCACGATCCGCAACTTCCAGTTTCATAGTGGGGAGACGCTGCCTGAGGTGAAGATCCACTACGTCACACTGGGAGTTCCACAACGGGACGCAAGTGGACATGTGACGAACGCCCTCCTCCTGCTGCATGGAACCGGCGGAGCACTGAATAGTTTTCTTTCGCAGCGCTACTCGGTACTCTTTCAACGGGGGGAGCCGCTGGATTCGTCGCGATACTACATCATCATTCCGGACAGCATCGGGCACGGGCGTTCGTCGAAACCCAGCGACGGACTGCGCACGCGCTTTCCTCGTTACGACTACGGCGATATGGTTGAAGCGCAGTATCGGCTGGTGACTGTGGGCCTGCGCGTCGATCGACTGAAGCTGGTCAGCGGCACTTCCATGGGCGGCATGCATGCGTGGATGTGGGTCGAAGAGCATCCGGAGATGGTGGACAACCTGTTCCCACTGGTCTGTATGCCAACGGCGATCGCTGGTGCGAATCGCCTGTGGCGCGATCTGGCCATTTACCTGATCACCAGCGATTCTGAGTACCAAAGTGGGAATTACGAATCGGAACACGGGATAAACCAGGCGATCGGCATGTTCGAGCTGTTGATGGATGCTGCTTCGCTGGTGCAACCGAACGCTTCTGACCGCAATGTGGCGGATACGCTCTACAAGATATGGATGGGAGAGGCCAGCAGCAAACGCGATGCTACCGATCTCGTGTACGCGCTGGATGCCTCGCGAAACTATAACCCGGAACCGAATTTGGAGAGGATTCGGGCACGCGTGATCGCCGTAAACGCCGAGGACGACTTCATCAGTAGCAGCGATCAGGCAACGATGGAAGCTCTGATGAAACGCGTTAAACGCGGACGCTTCGTGTTGCTGCCCGAAGCCGCCGGCACGCACGGCCACAGCAGCGGCGGCGATCCGTCACTATGGAAGCAGTACCTGGCGGAGCTGATGCGATGAGGCAGCGCCCGCTTCTAACCCCACCCTCGCGAACATCGCGCGAGACCGGCTCTCGAGCAACTCGACTTTGTTGCTGGGGTGGGGAGATGGGGCAGCCGACATTGTGCGAGTCCCATAATAGAACATGGGTAAGAGAGTATTGGCCACCCGCCTGAGTTGCTGCAAGGAATCCAATCTTCGTCCGTAGCCCTCGGAACATCAACTAATGTTCTAAACCACGGTTGTAGGACTAGTGTTCGCGAGCTGGCTCCAACGGAGTGGCGGGAAGGGGCTGGCGCAAAACTAGCGCGGCCATGCGATCACTGTTTTGGTAGAGCAGAAACATGATCTGCACCAGCAGGGCTGCGGCAACCACGAAAAAACTCCACACATAGACCGGCTTTATGGAAGGCCAAGCACGTGTCACAGGTTTGAATTCCGAAAAAGCTATTCCTGCGGCGATCAAAAAGACAAGGCTTGCCGACATGGTTCCTAAGCTGGGAATCTCAGCAAAACGACTTAACAAGTAGGCGCGAAGTTTAATCGCGAATCCGGCCAAAACGGAAAGCAACATGGCATCGACTAGCATTAACGCGCCAGCCACTACCGTCAGCTTGTCCTTCACGATCCATCCTGCCTCCTGAAACATGGGAAGCCCTTGGACGATCAAGCGGACAATCACCAGGCCAGCGACACCAATCGCTAGAGTTGTGGCTGCTCGGGCAAGTTGCCCGTTCGATTTCGAGGCTGCTGTGGTCATTACAATTTCACCGATCCATGCGGCTGACAGCTAGAACCTATCAGCTCGCTTCATCAGCTTGCCCAGATTGACTTCCATGCTGAAGGCTACGGTGTCGAGCGCGAAATGCACGCTGTGCGTGTATCCGATCTGGAAGTCGAAGATTTTGCCGGGAGAGAACTCCACCCAGGCGGAGCCGCCGTTGTCGCGTGTGAGCGATGCGTCGCCGCTGGTTACAGCCGCGAGTTCGAACGCTCGCCCATACTTACCGGCGCCGGCCGTAGTCGTTGACTTCTTCGCGACCAGTTTGCTGTACATCTTCTGCTGTCCGGAGGGAAGCACGTCGTAGAGGCTGCCGCCTATGCTGAAGTTGCCGCCGAGGTCGATCTTGCTGCCGCCGGTGAACTGGCTGACGAATCCCAGGGTCGTGAATGGACGATGGAAAAACTTTGTGTCGGTGAGGCCGTTCGACAGGCCGAGTTCGAGGAACGGAGTTAGACGATCAAAGCCGTGTTCGACGTGATTGTTCCATCCGTAGTTTGGACGGCCGGTGCTTACGCCTTTCGTCGTGCTGCCGGTGGGGGCCGCCACGGTGAGCGTGGAGTTGTAATTCGCGACGTCGCCGGTGGTCTTGAACTTCGCGTCCATGTAGACGTTACCCAGGCTGTTTAACGAACTGGACGTGCCCTTGGTTGTAGTTGTGCCTGTGGTGGTGGTTGGCGTTGACGACGAGACGAACGACAAGGGCACGCCCATGTCGACGCCCCAGTGTTCGTTGAAGTTGTAGCCGACGTTCGAGCCCAGATCGAGCACTCGCTCCTGGGAGTTGGCGCTGCCTTCGAAGCTGGCCGTTGAAGTCCAGCCGATGTCGTCCGCGTCCTTCTTATTGGACGGCGCGTTCTGCGCAAATACTGCTGTGGCTAAAAATGCGAGCAAAGAAAGTGCTGCGACTCTACGAATCATGAGGGACACACTCCGGGTAACTGATTTACTGCAAAGCAAACGTGAAGAGTATTAGGGACGATAGTCGTGGGCGTCGAGGGTACTAGAGATGGTGGCCGCTGGGGCGGACTGCAAGGCCCAAGACTATGGGGACGATGTACTAAGGTACTTAAACTAGCTGCCCCAAATGGTGTTTCATGGTCCAAAGCAAGCCCGATGTTAAACAGGAAGGATCTGATGAAAGCAACCAGAACGTTGACCGTGTGTTTGTTATCACTCGGTCTCGCGATTTCTGCCTTCGGCAGCGGGACGAGCGGAAAGGCTCCGAAGCAAGCCAAATTTGCCCACAAGCAGGCCAAGAAAGCGGACAAGCAGGAAGATAAGTCAGAGAAGGCCGCGTTCAAGCAGCAGCTTAAGAACGAACACGCCGCTTGCAAAGCGAACCCTCACAGCGCCGCCTGCCACGATTTGAAACAGCGCCAGAAGATGGAGGAGCGCGATTTCAAGGCAGAGGAAAAGGCCGAAAAGCGAGCAGACAAGAAATAGCCGGACGGGTTGCCCACGCTTTGTATTGTTGTGTGCCGGGTACCCCGTCTTTTGATCCAGCACTTTCTGATTTTGGTTCTGCTGAGGAACTGGAAGCGATGAAATGCAGATTGCCGCCACCGTGAATGCGTCGCACCCTCTGGGCAGGTTGCTACCAGCGCGAGTCTCTTTAGTTTGAGTCGAGGCACAAGAAATGTCGGTTGGAACTGCCCCCGCGCGAGGTTACGAAGGTCATTCAGCGCCGCGCCCCCCTGCTTTACTTCCCGTAATGGCACCGCAAAGGGCGAAGACAGATCGAGGCTGCGGGACCCGGCACCCACAGTTTGGAATCCCCAAACAAGGGAAATAACACAGACTGAGGATAAGTGCGCCACCAGTCCAAAGGGTGAGCCCGCCCAGACCGTTAATCGCTTTGGATCACTGCAACTTTAAATTGCAGGAAAAACCGAATGCGTTTGATACTCTCGCTGCCTGGGTCGCCTATGTGAGTCAGAAACCGTCACCCGGAGACGTCAGGCTGCACTAGATCGTTGGCCGCATTCCGTCGCCTGAAAGCAAAGGGGGCTGCGGGACTGGCCGCCAATTCACAGAAAGCTGGAGGAAACCGTGCTCAGGAAAGGATTTCCTGCGTTCAAAATCGCGCACCTGCCTGTCATTCTGTTCACGCTTTCACCTGCGGTACTAGCTCAACAGCCTGCACTGTCCTGGGATGCGGTTGAGCAGGCAACAGGAAAAAGCATCGTCGTAGTGCGCAACGACAACCATTCCCACACCGGGAAACTGGAGCAGGTCTCAGGCGATTCGCTCACACTCGCCGATCACGAGCGCAAGATTGTCATCCCGCGCGGGGACATCAGGCAGGTCCACTGGCGAACGGGCCGCTCGCGCAAAAGAGGAGCCCTGTGGGGTTTGGCCATCGGCGCCGGGAGCGGAGCCATTGTTGGCGCCGCAGGCACGCAACCCTGTGATGCCTGCATCATTAGCATCAGCCGTGGGGAAGGCGCAGCAGTCGGAGCAACAGCAGGCGCTGCCGTGGGCACCATCGTCGGCGTGCTGGTCGGCGGCGGACGCAAGCAGGTCTTGCTGTACGACAGCAGCGCCTCTATCGCAAGTCACTAGCACTCCGAAAAAAGCTGGGCCACGCGCCGCGCAGAGTGCGCCACCCACATTTTGAGAATTGCAGGCAGAAAAACAGAAGGGCGGGCCACCCAGCCCAACTGTGCTAGGCTGCCGTGCTGTGCGTCCTGCGCTTGTTATCGATGTTTTCCGCCGCGACCTGGCTTATACGATCCGAAGTCTACGCAAGAGTCCCGCGTTTGCGCTGACCGCGATTGTCACACTCGCACTCGGCATCGGCGCGAACACTGCGATTTTCACGATCGTGCGTTCGGTACTGCTGCGTCCGCTCGCCTACCGTGAGCCCGCGCGCCTGGTTCTAATCACTCCCGGCGCCACTACGATGCGGTTGGAAGAGCTCAAAAAATCGGCGCGCTCCTACACCGATTTCGGCGACTATCTTAAGGACAATGCCGACGTGGCGCTCACCGGTGCGTTCACTCCCGAGGTAATCAAGCAAAACCGCGTCTCGGCGAATTTTCTGTCAATACTCGGTGTTGAGCCGCTGATCGGACGCAGCTTCACGCCCGAGGAAGATTCGCCAGGCGGTCCGCCGGTTGTGATTATTAGCTCCAACTTGTGGCAGCGGCGATTCGGGGGCGACCCTCAGATTGTCGGCCGCACGATCGACGTTGCCGGCTTCGCGCATACCGTGGTCGGCATCATGCCCGCCGATTTCAAGTTTCCGTTTCCCGAGGCGGACGTCTGGTTCCCGCAACCGGCGAAGGATATAAACCAGTTCAGTCCCTTGCTGGCTGTTTTTGGACGGCTCGCTCCCGGCGTGACGCTCGCGCAAGCCAGCGCGGAGCTTCAGGTCATCAACGCGCAGTATGCCGCAGCGCATCCTGGCATGATGGACACCAAGCCGAACAAACCTGCTCGGGTAGCGCCGCTGAAAGACTCGCTGGTCGCGAACGTGCGCGGCATACTCTGGATGCTGTTCGGCGCCGTCACCTTGGTGCTGCTGATTGCATGTGCGAATGTTGCGGGATTGCTTCTCGCGCGCGCCACCTCTCGCTCCCGCGAGTTCGCCATCCGTGCCGCGCTGGGGGCATCGCGCGGCCGTGTAATCGCACAAGTGCTGATCGAGAGTACGACCTTATCTTTTCTGGCCGCGGTCATCGGCACGGCTTTAGCGCAGTGGATGCTTCATACGATTACGTTGGCCAGCCGGACGCGCTCCGAATTGCCGCGGATTGGCGAGGTTCGTCTTGATCCCTTGGTTCTTGCCTTCGCGCTCGTGCTATCGATTGCGACTGGACTGGTCTTCGGACTCCTGCCATCGTTCACCGTTTCGCGCCCGGATCTGGTTGCGTCGCTCAAATCGCACGGCGAATCCGGCGCGAGTTCGCACAGGTTCCGCTGGTTCAACACGCGAAGTGCGCTGGTCGCGGGACAAGTTGCCCTGTCGATCGTGCTGCTCAGCGGGACAGCATTGCTGATTCGCAGTCTGGTGCGGCTCAGCCACGTGGATCCGGGCTTCGACTCTTCGCATCTTCTTACGTTTCGCGTTTCGCTCTCGCCTGCGCACTACCCCAAGACGGAATCGCTGGTTGCGTTTTACGACGAAGTACTTCGCCATATCGATACAGTTCCTGGAGTGAAACATTCGACGATCTCGCTTACGCTGCCGATGATGGGGTTTCCGATGATGCCGGTACAGCCAGCCGACGCTCCCCTGCGCAAGCTCAACGAGCGCCAACTGGGCATGATCCAGTTCATCATGCCGGATTACTTCCGCACGCTCGGCATTCCGCAGCGCAGCGGGCGCGAATTCAATGAGCGCGACAAGACCGATGCGCCCCCGGTGACGATCATCAACGAAGCCCTGGCGCGCAGGCTTTGGCCGGATTACCCGCAGTTCAATCCCATCGGTCGACGCATTCTGATGGGTGTCCGGACAACTCAATATGAGGTCGTCGGCGTAGTTGGCGACATCCGACAGGGTCTCGATACCGATCTGACGCCGGGCATGTACTGGTCGGCTTATCAGGTTGTCTCACCGACGATGATGTTTGCCATTCGCACCGAAGGCGATCCGCTTCGCCATGCCGAAGCGATGCGTCGTGCGGTTCTCGCCGTCGATCCTGCGCAGCCGATCTCCGCCATCCACTCCATTACCGAGCTCGCCGAGCAGGAAGAAGGACAGCGCCGGCTGGTGTTGCTGGTTCTCGGCGCATTCGCAATCGCTGCCGTGCTGCTGACGATGATTGGAATTTACGGCACGATTACATATTGGGTGGTGCAGCGTACGGGCGAATTGGGCATCCGCCGCGCGCTGGGAGCACCGAGCGGGAACATTCTTTGGCTGGTTGTGGGCCGCGGTCTTGCATTGACGGCTGCCGGCCTGGTGATCGGCATCGCAGCCGCGATTGGACTCACGCGCCTGATGCAGTCGTTGCTGTTTCAGGTGAGTCCGACCGACCTCCCAACACTCGGCGCTGTGGCGGTAATCACCGCCGCGCTCAGCCTCGTCGCGAGCTACCTGCCTGCTCGACGCGCACTCCGCGTAGATCCGATGGAGGCGTTGCGCGCGGAGTAGCATCCCGAGCGTGTCGAAGAGCCTGCCCTCCGTTCTAGCTTGAGCGCCATGCGCGAAACCCTGAGACTTTCGAAGGGGAAGTCGAATGGGATCCTGTGTTTTGTTTACGGCTGTTGGGCTGTTTGGCTGCTGCCCTGTTCCCTATCCCCTGTAACCTGTCCCCTACCTTACCTGATTGCTGATGGCTGAGGCATTAGAGTGCCGCGCAGGTTGCGGCACGGCATGAGAGTAGCCCAGGGTGGAGCGAGTCCGGTCCGCCGCGGCGGACCGGACCGCGGAACCCTGGGTAAACGGATACAGATTTTCATTCCTTGCTGCCGCAGGCCGAAGCGGAGACCGAAGGTCGTAGCGACAAAGACAAATGCATTTTTTCTAAGCGCTTCCCCTTCGACTTTGCTCAGGGTGCGGCGCGGGCATTCGGCAGAGCGGAATGGGATTTTCTCCATAGCTAACCCAGGGTTCCCAAATTGCGGTCACCCTGGGCTACTCTCACACGTGCCGCATCCGCCCCGGCGGACGGCACTCGAAAATCCACTGCCCCCGGCCTTCCCAAACAGAGGAGCCTAATTGTTAGAAACGATGAATGAGCCGCGCGTACCGGCCAGCTCCGCTCCGGTTCCTCCGAGAAGCTTCAGAGTGAGAGCTCCACCTGTGAAGACCATTTCCTCGAGGGCCGAATCGACGGACGATGACCGAAGCCGTCCATCGCCTGCCGTTTCGAAATGAAACTGAGCTGAGCGCCTCATCAATTCCTTGATAAAGGCAGCGCTTGTTCCCTTGGTCTTGCTCACCGTGGCCGAAATCACGTCGCCATCAATCTCCAGACCACGGGAGTAGAGCCGGATGAGCTTGGCGCGACCATCTTCATCAGGTAGCGGAAATTCGATCGCCTGGTCGATTCTTCCTGGTCGGGCGGTCAGTGCAGACTCGAGATTGTCTGGCCGGTTCGTTGTCAGAATAAAGATGACTTCCGCGTCTTCCCTCAACCCATCCATCTCATTGAGCAGTTTGTTCAGGAGCGCCTCCTGAAATGGAGTTCCAATGTGGTCGCGAGAACGCGCAATGAGATCAACATCTTCGATGATCATGATCGAGGGCTGCAGGAACCGAGCTAACCGAAAATATTCGCCGATCCAGGCCACTTGCTCAGCAGTGACGAGCAAAGTTGTGTGGCCCGGAAGCTCCGAAGCGAGATAGTGAATGGTGTGCGTCTTTCCTGTGCCTGGCGGTCCGTAGAACAGAAGCCCTTTCTTGGCGGAGAAGTCGCGCTCCTTTATCCGGTCGCGAATGCTGACAAATTTGTGAATGTTTCGCTCGAGGAGAGCCAGCGTCTTCTGCGGAAGGATTACCTGGTCTTTTGCGACTTTGTGCAGACGATGGACTTTCACCGTCCCTCCAAAACCCGCAAAGTGCTGTTCCTGTTCGAGCGAGATTACGCGCCCACGATACGCCCGGCCGGCGCTCACTCCGATCTCAACCTGTCGAAAGAACACCTGCGAAAACTCAGAAGCTGTTTCACCAGCAGGTACGGCGATTTCAACCAGCACACCCGCCGGACAGCCGCGTTGTATCGATGGCCCCATCAGCACCGCATACGGCATGTTGCCTTCGGTGGCAAGCCAAAGGCCGTTCTTAAGGCACCGAACGGGATCCGCCTCACCGATATCGATTTCGTCATGTTGCAATGGACCAATCTCAGTCGGTATCGGAGACGGACTGAGCAGCTGGGCCAGCCCTGTGATCTCATGTCCCATAATGGAATGGATTCCGAGTAGTTGATACCCCGATTTTCCGGCAAAGAAGTCATTCAGCGTACTCTGGATGTCCACTCGCGAGGCTGTTGGAAAAGTCCTTGCAGCCGTCACAATCTGCTGCACCGGCGTGCCTCGGAAGTGCTTCGCGAGCCTGCGCCGGAGCGCCGATCTGCCAGTGAGAGCCCGGAACGTGTAACCGAACATGAATGCTCCTTTCAGGAGAATGCCCTTTAGGGCACAGTGACAAGTTCAACAGCGTAGCAGCGTCCTGGTGCGCAAGCCAGCGGGTCGCGTGTCCTTTCCCGTTTGGTGTTTGGCTGGTTGGCCAATTGGAGTGTCCATTACGGGGCTGTGGGTGCCCCAGCAATGGCCCTACGTTCTATAATGGGAAAGGGAGCCCCACCCGTGCCAGTCTGTTTTGGGGAACCATTTCTCCGTTTGCTCGATCTTCACAGTCACGTCCTCCAGGCCCAGCGGCAAGGGCATGTTCCTTCGGATGTGCGAGTGGATTGCCAAAGGCGAAATTCTCAGCGAACCGATGCTTTGATTGAGCTTGTAATCGAAGCGAAATCCATCCTGCGAATCGCCGCTCTGATTGAGGACTTCTGCACCGTTACTGGCAAGCTGTTGCAGGGCATCGTCCCGCAACGCATTCAGCAGGGGCATCCAGCTTTCTCGTCGTAGGACGACATCGAACTCAAATCCCGCGTTATGAGGGACAAAATCGCGTCCTGCCGAACTGCCAAAACTCCGTGAGTGAGAAGAGCCCCAGTTTTCGCGGAAACGGTCGATTACGTGTTCCGGTGTGTAGCTCTTAAGAAACGCGCTTTCCGTTTCGGGAGTAGGGTAGTAAAGACTAAAGTGGCAAGCAACCGAGCCAACCATGCAAGCAAGGAGGACCGGAACGAAGAGCGCAATCGCTAACCGATGAGATTTCATAGCCTATTCTGGAAAGCGCCTAATCATAGCTCACAAAGTGCCCGCACAGCTCGCGCCTCGGGCATTCCCGTTTTCGCAACTCTGCGAACACCGCGCAGGTGGGGTCCGAGCAGGCGAGCCGCCCGCCCGGATTCATGCCGATTCGGTCTCTCAGTCACATGAAGTTGATCGATACATCCGCGATCTGCGCCTTTTTTTCATTGATGTTGGCAGTCGTGCATCCCTGAACTGTAATCTGGAGATGAGCGTTATCGACCCACTTTACTGAAAAATCAGAACTGGGACACGAAGCAGCGAGGAAGATTATCTCCGGGTTCGGACCCGTTGCCGGTCGTTGGATGTATGGCTTTTCACCACGGACCATGCTTAGAGTGGTCTTCTTTCCCACTGGCTTAGGAGCCCCCAGCCATCGTTGTTGCCTGAGGGTGTGATCCGCAACAACCGCTGCATGCGTTAGGTCGGGTGAGTAGATGAATCGTTTGTTTATGCGTCCGGAGTAAGGATTGCCTCTCGAACATGCGGATCCAGTGATCGCTAGCACCGCAGCGAAGAGCAAAGCTCTGCGATCCATTCCATACTCCCGAGAACGATCGAATCTTACAATGGGAACATCAGTGCTGCAGCTTACCACGCAGCCCCGCCAGGTACTTTAAGTGAATATCCACACATATGCGCCCCATTGTGGGTTTCGGGAAAGAGGGACAGCCTGAGAGCCTGTCGGAGAGAACGATTCCCGAACCAGGAATCAATAACTTACAGACATCCGATTGTTTGTAAGTTGTTGATTCTTCGTTCGAGAAAATCTATCTCCGACAGGCTCTCAGGCTGTCCCGTTTCTTCCCTACAAGCTATTCCCAACACATCGGTAGGCATTTTTGGTCAATCGGGAAAATGAGAGAATCAATTTTTTCACAGCTTCCAGACGGAACATATTCCTATTTGCGGAACTGAGTCGAGGCACCCACCGGCTACCGCCGGCGGTTCTCCGTCAGATTGGCGAATGGACGTGACAGGAAAGCAGCAATAAGCGATAAGCGATAAGCGATAAGCAATTAGCAATTAGTTCGGAAAGCTTGGTGACCAACTCTCGATGAGTGCTGAGCATTTCCCGCAAACGGACAAAAGCGCACAACGAACAGGCTCATCTCGACGGCACGATCGGAATTTAGGACGCTGGACGGTGGCGCACCCGCCCTTACGGAAAGCGCGATTCATGGCCGGCTACACACTGCCAGCGTCCGTCGCGATAGACGAAGATATCGGTGAACCGCGACTTCACCGTGGGCTGCGTGCCGCCGCTTGTGACAGCCCTACCGCGGACATAAGCGAAATCGCCATATACATGCGCGTGCATTTCCGACAATTCGGAGTGCCGGTCAGTGTAGCCGGCGGCGCTTGCCAGCATCTGCGAGCGATCGATCAGTTCACCGGTAGCTCCGGCTTCTTCGAAGTCGGGCGCAAGAATGCACTCCAACGCAGCCACATCGTGTTGTTCTGGGATTCGCGCCCATCTCTCCTCGATCTGAATCAGCGTGGTTTCGTCCTTGCGTTCACCCGTCGGGCAAGCCGCTCCATGCGCCAATGAGCACGATAGCAACAACCAGAAAGCAGTTTTCATGGAAGCACCCCCGCTGTGGGATAGATCACGCCAACTCTGTCACCGATTCCTTTGACGCCCGTAACGGTTAAATGTCTGGAAATGCCAAGGGACAGCCGGGCGAGACCAAATGGGGTGAACCGGCGGGGACACACGGGACGTATTCCTATTTGCGGAACCCTATCGAGAATATGTTCCCAGCAGCAATCAGTATTCAGCTGGAAAAGCAGCGATAGGCAATAAGCGATAAGCAATAAGCGAAGGCAGACACAAGGGAAAGTCTACCGCCGACGCTTTGGGGCGAGGCGCTTGGCGGTCAGCTTGCTCGCCGATGGGGCGCCTTGCTTCCCCGCCTTGGTCTTCAAGCGCGATTGTTCGTACATCTCGATCCACTTCTCGCTCGAAATCGCCGAGATCAGCTTGCCAATCGCTTCGAGCGGCAAATCGTCCGGCGACTCGAAATGAACGCAACACTTCCCCATGTCGAGCTTCTTCTCCGCCGCCTTGAACGCCGCCCTCAGCTGCTCGAGCTGACTCGAACTCCAAAACGCGCCCATCAGGTAGAGCGAGCAGTAGTTCTTCTGCGACGAGAGCGCGACGTAGCAGATCGGCTGCTTGTTGTAAGTGTCGGGATATCGAGACAGGGGGATCGTCCAGCCGATCGTGCCCCAGACGAGGCACTCATCGTAGCCGCGCGGGATGTGCTTGTTCACGAGTGCGCGCACCGTCGCAATCGTCTTCGCACGACCGGCGGGGAGTGAGGCGATGTATTGTGCTGGGGTCTTGACGTTCGATGGTGGTTTCATGGATTCGTCGTTTTCCCGAACGAAGTGTATCACCGAACGTTTGAAAACCAGCCAGCGGCAGGGCTGGGAGTACGCGCTCGTGGAAATCGCGCAGCGATTTCCACGGCGCAATGGGCGCGTTCTCGGTCCACTCGATCGAGGAACATCGATACCTTCCCCCGCCCGATTTTACTCGGCGCTTCGCCTGCATTCGCACATGACGATCGTGGTCCAGCATCTTCGGTGACACATGCCCGGGCGATGGCCATGACCGTTCGTTCACTCGCCTGACTCTGAGCGCCCTGGAACGTACGTTCTGGATGGGGGCATTCCGGCACGTCAAAATCGCTCTTTTTGAGTGTCTTGACATTGTCTGGCATTTGGATTATATTCCAGGG
>DATMPC010000036.1 GCA_035567895.1 Terriglobales bacterium
CGCCGTGATACTGGCCGTGATTTTGGTCATCGTTGTGGGCACAATACGGCTGATCGGCTCAAACGCCAACACCGTCTTTTCGCAAGCGGCTAGTACTATCCAATAACTGCCGATTCGTCAAAACGTAAAGGGCGACGCCTCAGGTCTTACACCTAAACAGGGGCTTTATTTGGCATCAAAGACTAAGCAGGTGGTATTCCCACGCCTCCACCAACAGTGCTGGCGGCATCGAATCGTCGAGCCTCGTACCACAGTGCGAGTTCGACTCGATTCCAAAATCCGAGTCTGTCGAAGATGCAGCGAAGGAGGTTTTTGACGACGTACTCAGTGGTTCCGATTGCGGCAGCGATATCTTTGTTCTTGAGTCCTTCTGCAACAAGTTCGATGACGCGCTGTTCGCGCGCGCTGGGTTCATGTCTTCCGTAGAGTTCTGTTCCTGACACTTCTGTCTCCTGTATAAAAACGTTGCCAACTTCACTCGCTTGACCCCACCAGTGATTGCAAAGCGTAGGAACATCCTGTTGAAGTGTGCCTTGACCGTGCGCTTAGCTATGCCTAGTTCTTTTGCGATGTCTTCGTTCTCGCACCCTTGGAGCAGCAGATCAACGACCTGCTGTTCTCGATCACTCAAAAGGACGGGTTCAAACATCAGGCTCCTGCCTCCATCTGAGGGAATGCAATCTTCCCCCTGACTAGACCTGTGAGGCAGTGCTTTGCAATCTGCACTGCCGCATCATAGGTCCGGGGGAAGCACTCGAACAAAAGTACAGGTTCGTCTTTGTTTTGGGAGGGCCTACGGTCCCATACTTGAACGACGTGCTTCTGCTTGCAGAGCTTGTTTGGAGACGAGGAGACGAAAATCTCGGCCCTGAATCGACCGTGCGCGATTTGGTTCAGAGGCTTGGTCATCACTCGGCCCCCACCGCTGTCGCAACCTGCGGCTCGTTGTCTCTAACAATGTCTGGGCAGGGAGTCTGACGAATCGCAGCGCGGATAGCCATGAACTCGCTGCGCGCAGCGGCTCGACACTTCTGATGTTCCGGGTCTCCAATATGCTTGCAGGAGTCGGATAGGCGGAACAGAGTTTGTATTGAGTTGCCGATCTTGATTTTCTGGTAGTACTCAAGGGCCTGTGGAAGGGTAGTGCGTACAAAACCAACCAAAACCTCCGCCTCATTTCTTGGTAACAGGATTTCGCAGGCAGTGCCCGAGCCGGAGGCATGCCTGCAGTTCGTATGTTTAAAGTATCATACTACCGACACACGTTCATAAAAGTCAACCCAACGTCTGTGGACATCTTGCAAATACTGCCAAGAGTGTGCAGTGTCGATGGTCACTATCGTGTATGATGTGCCCAGGCTATGAATGACAACAATCCCATCAAGACATTCCCCGCAGTCTGGAAAAGCTACATCCTTTTGTACAAACTAGCGCTCACCATTGTCGAGAAAAGGCTGGAAGAGTACTACGGGGAGGGCCAAGGGGTCGAATTGAGAATGGTGTGGGTTCTCATGGCGGTCCAGGAACACACCACGAACCAGAGGGCACTAGCCGCGAGCTTGGGCATCAACAACAACGTGATGGTAGACCTACTTGACCGAATGGAAGAGAAGAGCTTAGTCACACGCACGAGGAATCCTGAGAATCGCCGCGAGCATCTCTTGCGGCTCACCCCACGAGGGAAGAAGGTGCTGAAATGGGTGTATGACAGCTTCGATGAGGGAGCCAAGCAGGCATGGAGACCATTGACCCTGAAGACGCTAGAACAGATCAACGAATTCGCCATGAGCATCATCGACGGGCACTATCAGGAATTGGACGAGACGTTGGAATTAACTGATCTCGGTCATCGTAAGCCCCCACCCCCACTACCTAGGTAGTGATTTTTAGTGGCTTCCGGAGGCATGTGGGGCCGTTGGACATCGCGTTGCCGAACCGTCAGAGACTACTGGGAGGAAACGGGTGAAGACCAGTGGGCGTCGCGGAACTGCCAGCGTCCCTCGCGGTACTCTGCAAGTCCAGTAAAGTATCCCGTTTCGGTAACGCCGTGCCCGGCGGTGTCGACCTGAATCTCGCGCCATGAGACCGCGACGACGGCGAACTCGTTGGTGAGCGGATCGACGCGCAAATCATCTCCCCAATTCAATTCAATGTGACGGATGGTTTGGGCGAACTTGCGAGTACCGTCCTGTGCGGCGGCAGTATTCGGGAAGGCCATCTGGCCGTTGACGGCCATAAAGAATGCGCGACTCGCATCGAAATACTTTATCCAAGCCGTGGGGCCATCCTGAGTGACGGAATGGGCGACGGTTTGCATGAACGCGCGCACGGCTTGGTCAGCTCCGTCCGGGGTCACGGAGAGGGAATGGCTGGCGCCAGCTCCAGAAGGAACGCAGGCTGCCAACGTGATCGCCAGCAGCAGAGAACGGATTCGCAACTTGCGCGAAAGGAACAGAACAGGAAGAACGCGCGTCGAAGACAACATAGAAAACCTCCATCGACCGACAAGCCGGAATAGCGAGGTATAACACAAAGGGAATCTAGTGCGTCAATTAGCGAAAAATCCCCATTCCGCTCACAAGCGCCGGAGGTTCCCGGTTCCTTCGTGAGTTGTCGGCAAACCATAAGCTATCCAGAAACGGGCTTCGAGGACCAGAAGCCGACTTCTGGCCCGTGGAGGGTTTCAACATTCAAGTGAAGACTGCCTTTCTCGAAACGGATTACTTCCGGGTTGCCCGTCATTCACTCCATTGGTAGTCTAGCCGCAGCCGTGTCTCTTGAAGCGGCCTTCCACGAGTTGAGGGGCTAAAGCAGAGGACCACAATAACGGCAACGATGAGAACGGGGTCGTCAGGACGGTCCTCGTTTCCCTTTGCAGCGAGAGTTTGAATCGTCTCCTTCGATCATCAGCCAGCAATTTTCAAAGGCGGGCAGCGTCGGGTGGCAAGGGAACTGATGCGTGCCAATATCGTTTCCCGTGCTGTCGATATCGCCTTTTTTTGATCTAGCAACTGCAAGGCCCAGTGTGCTCCCACAGCCATAGAATAGATTTCCAACACGAACTGAGCCGCGTTGATATCGGCCTTGATGTGCCCGGCCTTCTTCGCGTCTTCAACTGCGCGAGTAAGCGTATTCAACCAAGCTTGCATGGCTTCTACGATCGCCTCGCGAACCGCGCCTGGCCGGCTATCAAATTCAAATGATGCTGCAGTAAAAAAGCAGCCTCCGGCAAACACTTTGCGCTCAACATGGCTCAACCAGCGGTCGCATAGGCTCCACAATCGTGGCATCCCAGCCGATTCAGCTAGAGCCGGGTGGACGACATAGTCGACGAAGATCTGGCGCGCCGTCTTTACAGTTGCCAGTTGCAAGTCCTCTTTGGAGCCAAAGTGAGCAAACAGGCCGCTCTTGCTCATCTTGAGTTCGTCGGCTAAGCGCCCGATCGTCAATCCCTCTAAACCTTCAACAGAGGCCAGGTCAACTGCAGCACGCAGTATGCCTTCTCGCGTCCGCTGACCCTTGGGTAGGTTGGCGCGTGTTTGCGTTGATGCGGAGGATCGCATGCGAAAAATGTAGCTCGTTGCCAAATAATAGCACGAACGTTCGTTTTTGTGAGATACTTGGTCCTGCTTCCGGAGGCTCTCATGCCCCGACTCGTTGTTCCGCTGCTTATGATCGCCGGCCTTGCTTCGTGCATGCAGGCCGAGGAGATTCCGCTCGAGACCTGTGACCGCCTCCCGGTCGTGCAAAGCAGCATCGCCGGAATGAAGTTCCTCTTGCTCGTGGATACCGGGGCGACATCTATGCTCAACTTAAAATCGTTTCCGCATGGAGATGCACAAAGGATTTCAGTCACTTCCTGGACCGGAACCGCTCAGACCAATGCCCAGCAAATCGTCATCGGCGATCTGGCTGTGGGTCAGCATCATTTCAAGAATCTGAAACTGCCTGCAATCGATCTATCGCCGATTGGGCGTGCTTGTGGCCGGCAGATTGACGGTATCTTTGGGATCGATTTGTTGGTGAAGCTGGGAGCCACCGTCGACCTAAAGGAGTCGGCTGCGCGACTCCTTGTGGGTACGGAAAGCACCAAGGCACGCGTCGATGAGTTGCATGAGCAACTCGTAGGCTGTGAACAGGCATTCAATCGCGCAGATGAAGGAGCCTTTTCCGACTGCTTAGATCCGAACATTGTGCTGTTCACCGTGGCTGGAGACTTTTACGGGCGCGACGCAGCCATGAACTACTACAGACAACGATATTTCCAACAGCATCCGCCGGCACAGCTCGCTATTACGCCGCGCGCCCATCATCCTCTGGGCGAGGCCATTTGGGTCGAATACGATTTGCGCATCGCCGTGGCCCATCAAGTGATCGTCGCCCGCGGCACGGCGTTATGCCAGAAAAGTGAAGGCAAGTGGCGAATTCTTCATATGAACCATTCCAGTCCGCCAGCAGAAGCCTTCGCTTCCGAGATCAACCCGGGCAAATAGAAGCGCGAAGAAGCACCACCCAGATGGATCGAAAAATCAACTATTTGGCTGATTTCCTTTGTTCTGGACCAGGGGGTCGGAGGTTCAAATCCTCTCTCCCCGACCATTCCTCATTTTTGCCCTCTGGAAGATGTGGGCCATTTCATGTATCTAGAAAAGCCCGCTGAGTTCAAAGCAAACCGGTTCCAGCAGTCGAAGCAGTCTGGATGTCCGCTAGGTTCAGATGCCACGTATTGCGATACAACGATCCTGCGCTGAGAAAACTGCGAATCAAACCCCCGTCTCGGGAACTATTCTCCCGGGCGGTTCCCTTTTGGGTCTACCCGTGCGCCGGTTGGCCGAAGTTCTTCGGGTTCATCAGCATTCAGTTTGAAACCGAAGTTGGCAGTCATGATTTATGGCTCCTGTTGATGCGCAGCGTTCGCAACACGCTAGTCAATGGCCCTGATCGTGCGGTACCGTGACTGTCACCGTCACGCTCGATGAGAGGGGCAGTTTGTCTTTACAGGAGATTTCGACAGTGTACAGACGCCCGTCGCCGCCTCCATTGCGTGACGCGCGTAGCTCCACCCTGTGGGCATCAACCACGATGGAGGAGTCGGCTGTGTTGTTAATACCGCCACCGGAATCTGCTGCCGTCACGCTGAGAGAGCAAGCGGGAGCCGCATCACAGTCGTCGCTGACGGAGTAGCCGATCGTCACATGGACGAACTTGTTGTTGGGCGGCCAAAGCACATTGGGACTAGCAGAGGCACCGCTAATCACTGGTCCATGACATGTCGACAAGCTGCCGAAGAGTCCGTGCTGCTGGGCTTGAATGCCGGCGGAGAAATACAAGACGCTGGAATTGCCACCAGCCTTGTCGTTGCCGAAAATTAATGTCCAGAGGCCATCAATCGACAGCGGTTTGCCGTCGGTCCCCTCTAGCAATCCGAGAAATTTGCCGTTGTCTGCTCCGGGCGCAAGACTGAAAGCACTGATGTTGCCCGGGCCGCTAGCAGCAATTCCAGTGTTAAAGTTGCCGACCAGAAGCGCGTTGCTGAACTTGCCGAAATCGGCCGGGGCGACCGCCATACCCCAGGGATCGAGAAGCGTTCCGCCGGTGGCAAATCGCTTGATGAAATTGCCATCGGTGTTGAACACATTGATGGCACCGGACCCGACCGCCTCTGGGTTTGTCGGTGTATAGCTAACGTAGAGGTCGCCGTTGATATTGGCGATATTGAACGGGACGAGGCCGGCCGGGAGATTCGGATCGGTGAAAGTGCCGGGGAGCGTCGCCTTGGCAAAAGTGTGGTCCCAAACATCAATGCGGTTGCCGGCTGCATTAGCCGCATAAAGGAATTGGACCCCGGATCGCAACCCTAACGCGAGTCCCGTGTACGCCGCTGGCATCGATCCGGTTGCTCCGAGTTGGGCTTGATGGGAAGGGGCCGGCGGCGGGACACCCGGACTCCACCCGTAAATGTTCCCATTTAGTCCTGCAAAGAGGAAGACCGACGCTCCGCTGGAGGTCCCGGAAGTGACCGTGAAATCAGTGGCAACACCATTGAACATCTGTCCTGAGGGAACAGGAACGTTCACGATTAGTGAATTCGCCGTCACTGCGCCAGTGGTTGGATTGACTGAGTAAAGAGTCGCTACCGACTTTCCCGCGTCTGAGACCCAAAACGGACTGCCGTTGCTGTGGGACACGCCCCACGGATTCACGAGATTCGAGTCCTGCACCACAGCCATACCTGAAATATCAGAAACCAGGTTTGTTTGCTTGAAGAACTGCGCGCGGACGGGCAGCGTCAATAGGAATCCTGCCAACAAGACAGCGACAGAGACGATCTTCTTTCTTCTTCGGCTCATGGCGTTTTCTCCTATTCTGAGGTATCGAATTGAATGGCTTGTTCAAAGCCAACCCCTATTCCGGAAACAACTGTGCCGGAATTCCCATTGTGGCCGTTCACTCTCACGGCTCGGTAGTTCGCGATACCGGATCAGATTTGTATCGCCTGCCGTGGGCACGTTTCAAAGTGGGAGACGACCACCCATCGATGAGGCGAGGAGACAGAGTGAAAAATCTAACAACGGGCCGAGGGCTCGGCCAAAAAACCGTTCGAATTATGCTCGCGGTGTGGTGAGCTGTCAACCCGGTTTTAGTTGTTCACGCACGTCAAAGATCGTTCTTTGGTTAAGCGAAGACGGGAGATTGGCTTCGGTGGTGGCAGCAGCTCAGCCGTGCGATCGCGCGACTGATGGGAACCGCCCGACCTTAGTCTACGGACGGCGCGGTGCCGAGTTCTGACTGGTTTGTCGGCAAACAGGAAGTTGGCCATAAACGGGCATCTAGGAAGTTTCGTTCCGCAGCGAATCCGCCGATTCTGAACGAGTCGTCGGCCATCCGGAATGTATGGTCCGCCGCTGTGTCGCAAGCGAAAAATGAAGTGACAGGTTGGTCCGCGCAAATGTATACGGCCTTTGTTGGAGCACAAGGCTCCTGGCCATGATGGAATGCGCTGCGCTCTCTTCCTATTTAATTAGGCAGTCTTGGAAGACTTCTTCCCAATACAGGTTTGGAGAGCGCCGGGTTCGACCGTTGTGCCATCTCATGGTTCGCCAGCAGACCTGGCAGAAATCATCAAATCCGTAGTAGCCGCTGGTGTGCAGATGTGGGAATCGCGCATGCGATTTCCAAGCCGGACCTTATTAAGTACCTTAAGGATTCCTTTGGCCGGGTGCCCTACCCTTGCGGTTTTCAAGGGTGGGTTACGAGAACGTGTCCATTTCATGATTTCCTCAGTTCCATTTGTTGGAGTAGGTTCCCGATTCGAATCAATGACAATCTGACTACAACACACCCGGCCGAGACAAGGACAACCGGGGACAACGGATGACTGTCCGCTAGTTTGCTAGAAGCTCCGGAGCTTAGCACCCTCCCCATTTGACGGAGCTCCTTCAGCGAACTAACATGCTGCGCGCAATTCGGAGGTGTTTATGTGTTTTGAGGGAAAGACTGCTCTGATCACCGGAAGCTCACGCGGGATCGGCCGCGGCATTGCGTTGAAATTGGCGGAAGGAGGCGCGCGCGTCGCCGTTCATTACTACCGGAACCTGGAGGCTCGCAGGCAACGCTGGACCAAATCCGGAAACTCGGCTCTTCAGGAATTCTGGTGCAGGCGGACGTATCCAAGCCGGAAGAAATCCGCCGCATGTTTCAGCAGGTTCGCTCCGAATTCAAGTCGCTGGATATCTTCGTCGCGAACGCGCGCCCCGAAGCTGCGACGTTCTACCAGGCTCCGATGGAGATCACGCTCGACAAGTGGGACACCGCCATCGATTCCCAGGCCAAAGCTTTCCTTGTGGCCGTGCGCGAGGCGGCTCCCATTATGTCGACTGGCGGACGCATCGTCGCGATCTCGTTCGCGCCCGGCGGACGCTTTGGAAGCTGGCAGCCCTGGGTAGCGATGGGCGCTGCAAAGGCGGCAATGGAAGTCTTGGTGCGCTACTTCGCAGTAGCTCTGGCGAGCCGAGGCATCACCGTGAACACCATCAGCCCCGGCTGGATCGAAGACAGCGTTCTGAACAGCCTGCCCGAAGCGTTCCAAAATGGTCTTCGTGATTGGCAGGAGCGCGGATGGACTCCAATGGGTCGTCTCGGTACCCCAGCCGACATCGGCAACGCGGTAGCCTTGATCTGCTCCGAACGGGCCTCCTGGATCACAGGTCAACTCATCGACGTGGACGGCGGTGCCTCGTTGGTCGATGCCCATCTCCCGCTGGAGTTCCAAGGCATCGCCAAACAGGCAAAGGCCGCAGCCTGACATGGCAATGACAAGAAACCGGACAGACGGAGCGTTGTCTCTCGAAATCCTCAGGAGAATAACGGGAACGTCTCGTCTGGAAGGTGTGAAAAAACTGACTCTGATTTCGCGTTCGGAAACATTGCGTTTAGAAGCCCTACGAACGATTCGTTGGACGCTGGGTGCCCCGGCCTTCGACTTGTTTTCCCTTAATGAACCGGAAAGAGGGTGCGCTATCCTCCGTCTGCCGCGGCGGAGAGGATGGGAGAGAAGGGTGTCGACGACTCGTGGTTTTGATCTTGCTTTTGATTCTCTGCAATGGACTTAAATCCTGCGTCATGCAAGAAAGTTGAGACGTATTCATGGCGCTAACGATCTGATCAAGTCCATTGCGCAGAACCAAGAGCAAGATCTGACTAGCCTCGACCCGTACGGTAATGCACGCGTAGACCCTGTGCTGAAATGGTCGTTCCTGTTTTAAGACTGGCTCGAGGTGAACTAGGCGGCTTGGACTTTGGTACCGTAAGCAAGGCTGGCGTACCAGCTGCCTCGGCCTTGCGGGGTGAGGTCCATAAAGTGCCAGATAGGAGTGAGTAGATCGATGCCACGCTCCTGAATGTCGGGCGCCATCCTGGGATGCGCTGTGTAAAAGTGACGCACGGTACCCTTGGCGTCGCGCGTGAAAACGGAAACGGTTGAGTCCTGACCGCCTTCGCGGTCTTCGCTGCCTAAGTCGTATTTGAAAGTATTGTTGCCGGCGCTAAGGAGGCGCAGCTTGTCCCAGCCCCGTTCGCGCGCGTGCGAGCGCAGCGTCGGGAGATCGGCGGCAGCGACAACAGCGAAGTCAAGATTCTGAGCGAGATGATGGGCGACACCATTCGCACCGTCGAGCCATGCGGTGCACATGGGGCAAGCCTTCGTCTGCCTCTTTCCGAACATGAAGTGATAGACGACCAGCGAGCGATTGGGCTTGGTGAAGAGTTCGCCGAGTCGGACGGTGCGCACAGGCGCATCACCAGCGTTGAGGTCACGTGGACCCTCTTCAAATTGATAGTCCTGAACAGCAGCACCTTCCGGAAGACTGCGGCGCAGCTCAGCGACACGTTCGCGCTGACGCATGAGCTCGATTTCGGCAAGGCGAAGCTCCGCGCGCTTGGCCAGATACTCGGAAGATTCGTTGGTCAAATTGGTTTGCCGAAACGTTCCATCAATTACTGTGTGAACCATGATGGTGGCCTCCGCGTGTCATTCTCTCTCAAGCAGTAATGACGTGCAATCGATGGTTGACTCACAGAGGCGCCGCAGACAGCCCGGGTGCCACATCTTTCCTTGACTGTGTCTTCGTGTTCACTGTGGAGCAACTAGATCCGTTTTCGGGTGCTCCGGCAAGATTAGAGGTGGCAGCGGTCTGCGATTGAAATCAAAGTCATTGACCAAGTCACCGAGCTGCGGTGCATTTTCCCGCACGGTTGGGCGTGGATCCGGCCTGCCATCGGTTTTTGGGTCGAGTCGCATTCCATTCAGGAAATCGTCCTCGATGAATTTCAGGTAGGCGTCAAAGCTCAGCGTCTGCTTATCGATAAACCCGCCTTTGGCAAAAGGGGAAATCACCAATCCTGGCACGCGGAGACCATATCCATTCTCGTCCACCTTGGGGGGCACAACATGATCGTAAAAACCGCCCCAATCATCCCAAGCCAGGAAGATCGCAGAGTCTTTCCAATTTGGACCTTTCATCACTGCGTTGATGAGGCCGGTTACGAAAGCCTGCCCGACACTCACCAGCGCAGGCGGATGCTCGCTGACTTCACCCGAGGGAACAACCCACACGACTTGAGGCAGCGTTCCCTTGCGCGCCTGCTCATAAAAGTTCTCAATGGGCTGGATTCGGTCGAGCTCGCCGTCGTTCTTAACCGTGTCGAAATACGGAAGTGGATTCCAAATACCGGGTGTTCTGGCGTTTTGTTTTACCGGCGGACAGTTAACTTGTGAGTCGTCCTCGCAATCCGGTTCCGTTCCCTTCACCACGTAATATCCCCAGCTTACGTGATTTTTGTGCAGTAGATAAGTGAGATCGGTCCAGGCGTAAATGGGCCGCGTGCCAGGTGGACCATTCCGGGCTTCACCTCCGAAGGCAGCATTCGTTCGACCACCGAAATCCGGGGGTATCCCCGGAGCTTGCAGAGCATTCGTGCAGCTCTCGGGCTTGTCATGCTCGGTGCAGAAAGCCGACCACCCAGAGACCTGGAATAAATGTTCGGGCAAGCTCCACGACGCGTTCGGCTCGAACATATGGTCCTGGAGCACGAATTTTCGCGCGTACGCCCAGTAATTAGGGATCTCCCCCTCATCGTGGTAGCCCATTACGTCGGAAGGTGACGAGGGATCACAAACCGGACTGTTTCCAGGCAGACAACCCCTTCTGCCCCGCGGCGCTGCCGTCGCACTGACAGCCTGCGCAACAAAGCCGTCCATCTTGCCTTCGTCGATCGCGGCGAGAGCGGCTTTTTCCCCATGTGGTCCGCCGCCATTGGCGTCCTGGGAATCGTGGTATGGCTTGATGCATCCTCCATTCTTCGGATCAGGATTGCATACCGACGGCACACCACTTTCCATCGGGAATCCCTCCGCCCCAGGGTACGTTCCGAAATAGCTGTCGAACGATCGGTTCTCCTGCATGATGACGATAATGTGTTTGATCCTGTGAATGCCGTCGTCTCTCTTCTTCGCCTTGGCGAAAGCTGGATAGAGAATAATCACCAGCAGCAGACTTGCAGAAGCTAGGCCCAGTAGCGTGTAGCGCGCGAAATTTAAGCGAGGCTGGTTCGATTGAGGGCCAGACGATGACAGCATCATCTTTGTACCTCCGAGTCCCGGGCAGCTCAGTCAACGATTCGTGGTTTGATGGGGCAAAAGTGTAACTCCAATTGGAACGCGAGGGAATATTTCTCGTAGCCTCCAAGGCCAGCAGAAAGTCTTGGCGCTGAAAGAAGAGAATCTACTGCACCAACTCCGAACCGAGCCTGAACAGATTCGTCAGTTCCATTACGACGTTTTCCGGTGCAGCATCTTCGTGCAAGTTCAGAGTAATGAACCGCTGCCGGAACGCTGAAGGAGCGATGGCATTCTTCAGCTCATAATCGATCACTACTGCACCGAAATCGAAGAAGTCAGTCTTTGTCCAAGCCTCATCGAGGCCATGTGCCGCAATGAGACGAAATCCTACTGAGTGAATGGCGTCCTTCAGGTCGGTTCAGTCGTTCTTCGTTTGCACAGACAAGCAGGATAGTCACGCGCTGAATTTGGGGTGATGCACTGCGAGTGTCAAGGTGACTCGGGTTGTACGTGGCACGTCGGCTGCGGCTCCGGTGGCGGACAGTATTGTGCCAAGGGCATCCTGACTCGGTACTATTCCGATACGGAATGCGTACTGTTATGCCGCGTCGTCCGTCGAGTGTCGTCCAAGGAATCGTTAGAGAAATTCGCGAACCGGAGCCACTTGTCCACGTCTGGAGTTATGTCCCCAAACGCCTGCCTGAACGTCTCCTGGAACTGCTCAAAGGACTTCTGCGGCTCTCCATTTATTTTGACCTGCATGGAGTAGCTCAATGGTAAGCGGACAAGATACTCCAAAGAGCAGGAATACGAACAGCAAAAATTCAATTAAATCTCGGGACTGCGAGTCACCGCTTGCCTGTGGTAGCTCGCGGGGCGATGCCTGAAGGATCGAGCACGATGCCAGCTATTTTTCTTCGCAACCTCTGGATTTGCCGGGTTCTATAAATGGCGATGCCGAGCACCTCTCTCCGATCTGATCAGGAGAAGTGTTTGCTCTTGACATCGCCATTTATAGAACCCGGCAGATGACTCGTCCGGAGTGTCTAGTCCGTCGGTAGTTAGCTTGGACCTGGACTGAGGATTCTTTCTCTATATCTGTCTTTGGATCAGGGGCAGCCCTCAGGGGCTGCCCCTTCGCTTTGCAGGGTCAACACAGTTTTTTCTTGCGCCGAACTAGTTTCCCGCCACAGCCGCGGCACGGCCCGCTACTGCCGGTACCGGAGCCGATTCCATGGAGCCATCGAAGTAGCGTCTATAGGAGTGAAAGACTCCGAACATTACCGGCAGCACGAACAGCGGAACCTGCCAGCCGACCTTCACCGTTGCCGCGAGAACTAACCCGGCGATCGCCGCGCTAGCTACGAAGTATGGGAAGGAGAGTTGGAAGAGGTCGCCCCAAGTCTTCACAGCGCTCTTCGCTTCGGTGAGCGAGATAACAATGGCAACGGGCATGGTATTCACTACGAAGAACGCACCCGCAGCCAGCACCAGCAACAACGCTTGCGAACCAGTCATGTTGTTGAGCGCCGGCGAGCCGAACATCATGCGCGTGGCTCCCACTGCCAGGGCCATGTTGCTGAAGTTGAAGATCGCCTGCACCGTGTTGAACTTCTGCGTTGCCCGCGGCAGGCACTGAACGAAAGTCGAGAAGCACGCTACCGCTAGAGCTTCCGACGCGCTCATCTCGGCCACTGCGACCAGGATGAACGGCAAATTCACTGACATGCTTCCAGTGAGTCCGGGCAGCTTCACTTTCAACCGCGCTGCCAGGCAGCCTACCAGAAGGAACGACACAAAGCGCACACGATCGGCCGATTGGGCGTGCATGGCTGCGTTAGCCAGCACTGCGAGGCCAGCGAGGATGACGAGAGCGATGAAGAACTGGGCTGCTCTAGAGATTTTCATTTGTGACCTCCTTTCGCTTTTCATATGAGTTTCTCTAGCTCAGCTAGAACTGACTGTTATCGTCGTCGAGCTGTCCCCAAACTACGCTTTCTCCCCAGACCACGCTGCAGGCACTGTCGTCTAATTGCCCCCAGACAACGGATTCGGCAAAGAGTATCGAACTGCCATCGAGCGCCGCTTGACCCCATACAACAGAGTTAGCCAATACGGTTGAACTCGAACTCCATACTGAAGGTCCGTAAACCACGGAAGGAGTGTTGACCAGCTTGGTCGTGCCGGTCGTTGAGTCGTAGACGACAGCCGGAGACGTTGCGCCGCCGCTTACAACCGTGTTGTCGGCCAGCGCCGCCTGTATGTCGAGATAGCCCGCGCCGTAAGTGAAGAGATCGGGCTGAGTTGTGTAGGCATTCCCCGCAAGGTCATACGTCGTCATTGGAGTCTGCGGATAACCCTTCCAGGCGTTCTTCATCATCAGAGCTTTAATCGAATCTGGCGTCGCTGATGAATTTGCCTGGATCATCAACGCGGCCGCACCGGCTACCACCGGAGTTGCCATGCTGGTGCCACTCAGCTCCATGTACTGACCGGCTGCAGAGACTCCGCAGACCGTTGGATCTGAAGTTGCTGCGCCGCACATTGCCGCCGGAGTAAGCAACAATCCGGCTGGAAGTGACGTGGCGATCGTGCTTCCCGGAGACTCTAACGAAGTGATCTTGTTACCGGGAGCGACTATGTCGGGCTTAGCGATATGGTCGACGAGTGACGGACCTTTTGAACTGAAGGTGTCGATCACGTCATCGGTCCGCGTCCAAGTGTTAACCGGGTTCATGGCTCCTACGGTGATGACGTTGGGATCATTGCCAGGAGCCTGGATCGTGCCGTAACCTTTTTCGCCGAAACTGTTGTCACGTCCCAGGTTGCCCGCGGCGACGACCACCACAATGCCCGCCTGCCAAGCCTGCTCTACGGCTTGGCACAGCGGATCCACCGTGTATGACTCGTACACCGGACGTCCGAGTGAGAGGTTGATCACGCGGATGTTGTACTGATCTTTGAGCTGGATGGCCCGATTAATGGCCGCGATCACTGAACTGTCGCCTCCGCCGCCATTCGCATCAAGCACGCGAAGATTAATGATGTTGGCGTTAGGTGCGATTCCGACGTACTGCTCGGCGTATCCCAACCCGGAGTCATGACCATTACCCGCGGCAATGCCGGCCACGTGCGTGCCGTGACCATAAGCATCATTCGTAGTGGGATCGTTCGGCACGAAGCTTTCGCTGTAGACCACACGCGATGCGGTCATGTCGGCCGTCTGAAGGTCGTCGTGCCGGTAGACGCCGCTATCGATGACGGCGATTCCGATTCCGCTACCGTCGACCCCATAGTTCTGGCGTGCAACGGGCGCGTTGATCGGGGCCGCAGCATCGTCCCACATCGACTTGTTACGGCGATCTGGGGTTACGTAGAGAACGTGATCGTCTTGCAACAGGCGATCAAGCGCTGCTACCGGAATGCGAACAGAAGCGCCGTGCACAGCGCCGAATTCCCGCTTGAAGGTCGCGTGCAGGTCGCGCTCGTATTTGGCGCGATGGTCCTGCTTGAAATGTGCATGCGCGGCAACGACGGTTTGCTTTTTCCGATCGCCATGAGGCCCGCTATAGAGCTTGTCATTCGGGTGAAAATTCTTGTCGTTCTCGAATGCATCCGGCTTGAACTGGACAATAACGTCCACAGTTCCGTCCGGATTCACCGGGAAATTGTCGATATCGGGCGCGGCTTTCGGACCGTGCTTACTCTTATTGGCCGCGACGCCTTCCGATACCAAGCTCAATAGCACGAGCAGAACAGGCAGACACGTATGACCAAAGCGAGTAATTGCGCCCCGGTTTGTGCGTTGAGTTTTCATTCGAATCCTTCTTACTCCCTGTGAGAAGGTCTGGCTTTTTGCACCGCGCTTGAAGCGCGGGTTAAAGAGAAGGACTGCCTAGGAGCCCCAAACGGCCGAGGCTACTGTGCTGAGCACGTGCTTCACATGACGGGAGGAAAGGTTCAACCCAGCGATGACAACGAACGTCAGGCTGAGCAGGAAAACGATGATTTTGCTGCTCTTTGCCATAGTGGTGAAAGATCGCTCACCTGTTTAGGAGCAAGCAAGAAACCAAAGTTACGCAGAAGTTGTGCCTTTATTTTTCAACGAGTTGGACAAATGGCGGAACTCGGCAGAAAGGACACTTTGTCCGCTGAGACACTGCACCAAAGTGGTACACAGGCGGCCAAATAGATGAAAAGGGCACGGTTGCGCCGGCTGTGCCAATAAGGGACATTTTGTCTCTGCAACCGCCCTGACCCCAGGAACTTGGCTCCCCATCCGACGCTCATCCAATTTGCTTCGAGTGAGTTTTTGAAATCCGGCTGGTCGCCGAGGTTTGCATTTCAAGAACAGCACGGTCAAGGCCCCAGCCAGCAGTAAAACGGCTCCTTGGAATCAAGAGATCGAAGTTCCTGGACTGATGGTCGGCAAACAGGAAGTTATCCAGAAACGGGCTTGTGAGTAATAAAGAAGCAGCCCCCGGTTTGTCGGCTATTCCGAAATTATCCACCGCGACGAATCTTTCAACAGAGGCTTGGAATCTGAATTCCCAAATCTGTCTTTTCTGAAAAGCATCAAGAGAGAAGATCTTCCCTTATCTTCCCTTAACCATTGGATTGTCGCTCCAACGGTTCGACGGAGGCTGTTGCGTAGCTGTCGAGGGGCATATTCTCCCCTCAGATTCGGAATCTCGCGGTCTGAGGGGAGAATCTGCCCCTTGCCCTTTGGGATTTCGACCCAAAGGTTTGAGGGCACATGATCGTTGGATTTAGCGCCCAAAGGTCGAGGGAAGATTAGGGAAGATTAGGGAAGAATAAGGATTCTGACGGGTATTTTTTGATACTTCAAAGCTCGTCCCTGTCCGCGCAGCTCGTTGAAAATACGTTTAAGCGCCGCGCTCATAACCCAAAGGTCGGTGGTTCAAATCCACCCCCCGCAACCAACCTTTCCAGGTCTGAGAATTTTCCTCCGTCGCAGATTCCAATGATATGAAGCATCTGAGCCTTGGATTCGCCTCGCTCCCAGCAGCTAATCTCCTGCCGTAGGCTGCACTCGACGCGGGCCGAGCTTGGGTCTGCGAGCGAAGCGTAGGCGGAAACGGTCGAGATAGAGGTAAATCACAGGTGTGGTGAACAGTGTCAGCATCTGGCTGACGAGCAAACCACCTACGATGGCGATACCCAGAGGACGGCGAAGTTCGCTTCCCGTTCCGGCACCAATCGCCAGCGGAAGTGCGCCAAACATGGCCGCCATGGTGGTCATCATGATAGGGCGAAAGCGCAACAAACAGGCCTCGCGCACAGCGTGTTCAGGTGATTTGCCGCCTTCGCGCTCGCTCTGGAGCGCGAAGTCGATCATCATGATGGCGTTCTTCTTCACGATACCAATCAGCAGGATGATGCCGATCATCGCAATGACCGTGAATTCCGTGTTGGTCAAGAGTAGGAAGATTAACGCACCAACTCCGGCTGAGGGTAAGGTCGACAAAATGGTGATGGGATGAACAACGCTTTCATAAAGCATTCCCAGGACAATGTACACTGCGGCAAGGGCAGTAAGGATGAGAATAGGCTCGCTCTGTAAGGACGCCTGAAAGGCTTGTGCCGTACCTTGAAATCCACCGTGAATGGTGGAAGGCATGCCCATCGTGCGGACTGCATCCTCAACCGCTGCCTCTGCTCTGTCGAGCGAAACATTGGGAGCCAAGTTGAAGGAGATGGTTACAGCCGGAAACTGGCCCTGGTGGGCGACGGCAATTGCGGTTTCCGTAGGCTGAAAATGCGCAAACGCGCTAAGCGGGACCTCAGTCCCGTTCCGGGAATGCACGTAGATACTCCTAAGCGCCTCTGGCCCCTGGCTGAACTTCGGATCGACCTCCATCACCACGTGATACTGATTGATACCGCTATACATAACAGAGACCTGGCGCTGACCGAAGGCGTCATAGAGCGTGTTGTCGATCTGCGCAGGCGTGATTCCGAGACGCGATGCTGTCTCACGATCGATTACCACGGTGACTTCGAGGCCATGATTCTGCTGGTCGCTGGCGACGTCACGCAGCTCCGGCATCTGGCGCATCTTATCGCTGAGTTGGGGTGCCCATTGCAGCAGGTCCTGAAGGTTGTCGCCCTGAAGCGTGTACTGGAATTGCGAATTGCTTCCACGCCCGCCGATATTCACGTCCTGCACTGGAACCATGAACAGTTGTGCGCCGGGAATCCTTGAAAGTTTAGGGCGCAATCGGTTCACAACGTCGAAAGCCGACTCTTTCCTTCCTTTGCCGAGCGGTTTGAGTTGGATGAACATGTTGGCAGAGTTCGTGCCTCCCCCGCGCCCTCCGCCGCCAGTGAAGCTGATCGCGGTGTCGACTGCGGGGTCTTTCAGCACAATGCTGTTCAGGATTTGCAGCTTGCCCTTCATCGCCTCGAATGAGACGTCCTGTTGGCCAAGCATACCGCCGGAGATTCGGCCGGTGTCCTGTTGCGGGAAAAATCCTTTCGGGATGATGTAGTAAAGGTAGATATTCAGCGAAATGGTAAGAAGTGTGATTACTAAGACCAGCGGCTGATGGTCTAGTACCCACTCGAGTGAATGCCGGTATCCGTCATGCAACCAATTGAAGGCACGCTCACCTGCGTTGTACAGCCGCCCGTGCTCCCGGCCATGCTCGGAGCGCAGGAATCTGGCACACATCATGGGCGTGGTGGTCAGCGAAAATACGAGCGACAGCAGCACAGCCACACTGAGCGTGACAGCGAACTCACGAAACAGCCGGCCCACGATACCGCCCATAGCCAAAATGGGAATGAACACGGCGATGAGTGAGGTGCTCATTGAGAGCACGGTAAAACCAATTTCTTTCGCTCCCAGCAATGCCGCGGCCATGGGCTTCATGCCCGCTTCGAGATGCCGGGTGATGTTCTCGATTACCACGATGGCATCGTCCACGACGAATCCAGTGGAGATCGTCAACGCCATTAACGACAGATTGTCGAGGGTATAGCCGGCGAGATACATCACTCCGAAGGTTCCAATTAAAGACAGCGGGACAGCAACGCTCGGAATGACCGTGGCCCACCCGCTGCGTAGGAACAAGAAGACAACAAGCACGACTAAGCCCACAGAGATCACCAGCGTGCGCTGGACATCAGTAACGGAGGCTCGGATGGTGGTTGTGCGATCCATGACAACCTGTAGCTTTACCGTCGGCGGCACGCTAGCTTGCAATTGCGGCAGTAGCTCACGAACTCGGTCCACAGCCCCGATAATGTTCGCCCCAGGCTGCCGCGAAATCACCAGCAGCACGGCGGGCTTCCCATTTGCGAGACCCGCATTCTGAGTGTTCTCAACGGAGTCGCGAACATCAGCAACTTCGTGCAAAAACACTGGAGTTCCGCTTCTGGAGGTCACGATCAAGTTCTGATATTCGTTCGCTTTGAATATCTGGTCGTTGGTATCGATGCTCCAGGTGTTCTGGACACCGCTTATCTGACCCTTAGCGGAATGCGCGTTCGCCGAGTTGATGGCTGTGCGCACGGCGTCTAAGCCGACGTTGAGCTTGCTGGTACGTAAAGGATTCACTTCAGCGCGTACTGCCGGCCGAGAACTTCCACCAACGAAGACATTGCCGACGCCCTGCACCTGCGAAATCTTCTGTGCAAGCACTGAATCGGCGATGTCGTACATCTGCGGTTGCGTTTGTATGTCGGAAGTCAACGCAACGATCATGATCGGCGCGTCGGCTGGATTCACCTTGCGCCAGTTAGGATTGCTCGGAAGATTCGGAGGCAACTGTCCGCGCGCGGCGTTGATGGCGGCTTGAACGTCGCGTGCTGCGGCGTCGATATTTCGGGTAAGGTCGAACTGCAACGTGATGCCAGTTTGCCCCAGACCGCTCGAAGAAGTCATTTGAGTAACGCCAGCGATGCGTCCGAATTGCCGTTCGAGGGGTGTTGCTACCGCCGACGCCATAGTCTCAGGACTTGCTCCAGGCAAGCTGGCGCTCACCGAAATCGTGGGGAATTCCACTTCGGGAAGCGGAGCCACTGGCAGCTTGCTATACGCGAGGGCCCCCGCGAGCAAAACGGCAAGACTCAGCAACGAAGTGCCGACTGGTCTGCGGATAAATGGAGTCGAAATACTCATCTAGGCGAAAGCCGATTCACCACGGAGGCACGGAGACACGGAGGAAACTAGAGGGGAAAACGCAAAGCCAGTACGTTTGAGCTTTCTGGTAGTAAAGCCCCATTCCCGTTTCACTGTTCTCCCTGTCTTCGTGGTGAAAAACCTCCTTCAATCTGCGCCCACTGGTTCCTCAACGATCTCATTGATCCTGAAGCGGCTCAGCCGTCGTGCCATGCGATCAAAGAACAGGTACACGACCGGAGTTGTGTAGAGCGTGAGGACCTGGCTCACTAGCAACCCACCGACGATGGTCACGCCAAGCGGCCTCCGCAGTTCCGATCCCGTTCCGGAGCCGAGTGCCAGCGGCAGTCCACCGAACATGGCAGCAAAGGTTGTCATCAGAATTGGTCGGAGGCGCAGCAAGCAAGCCTGATAAATAGCTTCTTGCGGGGGCTTACCCTGATCGCGTTCGGCTTCGAGCGCAAAGTCGATCATCATGATGGCGTTCTTCTGCACGATGCCGATCAGAAGGATG
Source organism: Terriglobales bacterium (assembly GCA_035567895.1). NCBI lineage: Bacteria > Pseudomonadati > Acidobacteriota > Terriglobia > Terriglobales > Terriglobales bacterium. The sequence goes on from DATMPC010000036.1 coordinate 19,780, forward strand.
ATTCCAATAAGGGCAACCACTCCGAATTCAAGCCGGAATAACAAGAGAGCGAGGAGCGCTCCCACGCCAGCCGATGGCAGCGTCGAAAGGATCGTGAGCGGATGAATGTAGCTCTCGTATAAGACGCCGAGCACGATGTAAACCGTAATGAGCGCCGCCAGCACGAGATACGGCTCATTGGCCAACGAGCTCTGGAAGACCGCAGCCGTGCCCTGGAAGCTCGGATGAATACTTGCCGGCATCCCAATCTCGGCGCGCGCCGCGTCAATCAGTTTCGTGGCCTCGCCCAACGACGCCCCCGGAGCCAGATTGAACGAAATAGTTGCTACTGGGAATTGGCCCTGATGGTAGATCGCCACCGGAGTGGTCGTGGTTTCGATTTGAGCGAATGCGCTGAGCGGAATGATTTGCGATCTCCCACTTGCAACGCTCGCAACCGGAGTACTCCCCGTACCAGTACTGGCCTGCGTCGAACCTCCCGCAGATGATCCACTCGAATTCTGACTCGCCGCCGCCGAGCCAACTGACGGACCCCCAACTCCTCCGCCGCTAGTCGCCGGTGGAGGACCGCCTGGGGAAGCGTGCACGTAGATGTCGTTGAGGTCATTTGGGGTCAATCGATGGTCTGGAGCAACCTCGAGCACCACGTGATACTGGTTGAGCTGCGTGAAGATGGTTGAAATTAACCTCTGCCCGAAGGCGTCGTACAGAGTGTCGTCGATCATCTGCGGCGTGACGCCAAGTCGCGATGCCGTGTTGCGATCCACAACCAGATCAGCCTCCAGACTGCCGGAGCCTTGATCGCTGGCTACATCTCGCAATTGCGGAATTTGCTGCAACCGCTGCAGGAGTCTGGGCACGTATTCAGCCAAGTCCTTCGCATTTGCGCTCTCCAGCGTGTACTGATATTGAGTGCGGCTGATGCGATTTTCGACCGTGATGTCCTGGACGGGCTGCATGTACAGGATCATTCCAGGAATCTGGCTCACGTGAGGCTGCAGGCGACGAATAATCTCGGAGGCGCTCGCGCTGCGTTGGTCTCGCGGCTTCAGGTTGATCTGAATACGGCCAACGTTGGGCGTCATATTCGTGCCATCAACGCCGATGAATGAAGAAAGGCTCTCGACATCGGGATCCTTCAGCACTACATCTGCAACCTGCTGCTGCCGGTCTGCCACCCATTGGAATGACGCGCTCTCTGGAGCCTCAGTAATTCCGAGAATCACGCCTGTGTCCTGAACTGGGAAAAACCCTTTCGGAACAATGATGAACAGGAAAATAGTCAGCGCTAGCGTGCCTATTGTCACCAGCAAAGTAGTCGGCTGATGCTGCAGAACGAATCGCAGCGTAGTCGCGTAGGTATCCCGGAGCCAGTTGAAGGCACGTTCCGAACCACGCGCGAACCAGGTATCGTGCTGCTTGTCTGCTTTCTTTAGCAGCCGCGCCGACATCATAGGCGTCAGAGTCAGCGAGACAAACGCCGACACCAGGATTGTGACGCTCAGGGTTACGGCGAACTCCCGGAAGAGGCGCCCAACGATGTCTCCCATAAAGAGGAGCGGGATGAGGACGGCAATGAGAGAAACGGTTAACGACACAATGGTGAAGCCGATCTGCTTCGATCCCATGAGCGCGGCTTCAAGCGGCGGGTGTCCTTCTTCGATGAAACGATCGATGTTCTCGATCATTACGATGGCGTCATCCACGACGAATCCGGTTGAGATCGTTAGCGCCATCAGGGACAGATTGTCGAGCGAGTAGCCGAGCAGGTACATCACGCCAAACGTGCCGACGATCGAGAGCGGCACTGCCACACTGGGAATGATCGTTGCCGCAACGTGGCGCAGGAAGATAAAGATCACCATTACGACGAGGGCAATGGTGAGGAGCAGTTCGAGCTCAACATCTAGTACAGAAGCCCGAATGGTGACGGTTCGATCTGTCAGCACCGTGACCTTAACCGTCGGGGGCAGCGCGGCGTTGAGTTGCGGAAGGAGCTTCACGATCCGGTCCACAACGTTGATGATGTTCGCCCCAGGCTGGCGTTGAACATTGACGATCACTGCCGGACTCTTATTCATCCAGGCGGACTGTTGCACGTTCTCAACACCATCGATAACGTTGGCAACATCCTGTACACGGACCGGCGCGCCGCCCTGGTACGCAATGATGATCGGCTTGTAGTCGTCGCTGGAGTAGATCTGGTCGTTGGCCCCGATGCTGAATGACTGATGCGGACCCTGGATGTTGCCTTTGGCCTGATCGGTATTGGCAGCAGCCAATCCGCTGCGCAGATCCTCGAGACTGAGACCATAGGAAGCCAGCGCTGTGGGGTTCGCCTGAATCCGCACCGCGGGCTTTTGACCGCCGCTGATCGTGACGAGTCCCACTCCGGGAAGCTGCGAAATCTTCTGCGCCAAGGTCGTATCGGCCAGGTCTTCGACCTTGCTCAGCGGCAGTTGATCTGAGGTGAGTGCCAGGGTCACGATCGGGGAGTCGGCGGGGTTTACCTTGCTGTAAATGGGAGGGTTCGGCAGATCGCGTGGCAGATACGTTCCCGACGCGTTGATCGCGGCCTGTACTTCTTGTTCCGCGACGTCGATATTCTGCTGTAGATCGAACTGCAGGGTGATGAGCGAGCCGCCATAGGAGCTGACGGATGTCATCTGGTTCAATCCGGGAATCTCCCCGAATTGACGCTCCATGGGAGCGGTCACAGACGACGTCATCACATCCGGACTTGCACCCGGATAAAACGTCAGAATTTGGATTGTCGGATAGTCAACCTGCGGCAGCGCAGATACCGGTAGCTGTCGGAAGGCCACCATGCCAGCCAGCAGGATGCCTACCATCAATAGCGACGTGGCAACCGGCCGCAGAATAAAAATGCGAGACGGATTCATGCTCCATGACCGGCACGCCGGCCCCCTCCTGGCGGACGACTCGAAGGAGGAGATTGCCCTGGCTGCTGCCCTGGAACCTGAACGTCCACCCGGCTACCGGGTTGCAACTTCTCTTGCCCATCCGTAACCGCTTGTTCTCCCGGCCTCACGCCGGAGTCAATGACAGCAATGAGTCCTTCAGTCAACGCAACCTTGATGGGCCGTGATTCTACGGTGTTATCTTGTTTCAACACATACACGTATGTGCCCTGCGAACCTCGCTGCACAGCGGTCGACTGGAGGGTGATCGCATTCTGGCGCGTGTATACCTGCAGGCGTGCGTTCACAAACTGATTCGGATATAAGGCGCTATCGCGATTATCGAACACTGCCTTCAGACGGAAGGTTCCCGTGTTGGGATCAATCTGGTTATCGATTGTTTCGAGGCGGCCGTCGGCGATCTGCTGCGTGTCATCGCGGTTCCACGCTTGTACTTCCAGGGGGCGACCCTTCATGTGCTGCATCACCATCTGTAAGTTGTCTTCGGGCAAAGTGAACAGAACCGAAATGGGCTGGAGCTGAGTAATCACCAGCATTCCATTCGGATCGGAAGCATGAACCATATTGCCTGGATCCACCAGCCGCAATCCCACTTGTCCATCGATCGGAGCTTTGATGTGGCAGTACGTGAGGTTCAGCTTGGCATTGTTGATCTGGGCATCGTCAGCACGTACCAGGCCCTCTTGTTGCGCAACCACGGATTGCTGAGTGTTGTATTGCTGTTGGGCGATCACTCCTTGCTTGTAAAGATCGGCATAGCGCTCCAAATCACGCTGCGCGTTTTCAAGATTCGCCTGATCTTTGTACTTTGTCGCCTCCGCCTGAGCAACCTGGACCTCGTAGGGCCGCGGGTCAATCAGAGCGAGTTCATCGCCCTTGCGAACGTGCTGACCCTCCCGAAAATGAACTTGCATCAACTGTCCATCGACGCGACTATGAATCGTGACAGTGTAGTAAGCCTGAACGTTCCCCAACCCTTCGAGATAAACGGGAATGTCGCGTTGTTGCACCGGGGCAACTGACACAGGAATAGGCCGACTCGCATCTGCTCCGCCTCGACCCTGCCCTCTTGCTGCGCCCGGATCCGGTGCCTTGTGTAAAGCGCGAATGCCGAGGAGCCCAACTACAATGACGACGAAAATGACGATGATCCAAGTGGCAGTCTTACGGCCGGAGCCGCGCTGCGGTGGAATTTCCACTTCGTGCAGATCGGGTGGTGGAGTTATCAGTGGTTGTGCCATGAATGAATGACGAGCCTCAAAGCACGGGGGGACCCTGCTAATTTACCGCATCCGAGCATTCCAATACCGCCTACTGAAACTCACGGAAACTCTGGGAGAATCGTGGCGCCTATTCCCAGCGCCAACCGGTGCCGGATATCGGGGCAGGAACGCCTTTCGGCTCAATTATTAGACTAACCCGACACGGGGAAAGTACCTAATAATCCAGTGCGTTGGCGGGTTAAGTTTTGTTAATCCCCGTTTACGCAAACGCCTTGGTTACCCTCTGAATGTCATCAAGCCTTATTCAACGCTAAGGAGTTTGCCGAGATCCCCGGCAGCGCAGCGCAAGCCCACATAGAACGTGCCAAACAGCGCGTAGACTGCACTTACTTCATCGAAGCGCATTTCGTAGATCAGCCGCTTGAAAACGAGGGGCTCGTCGGCGAAGAGCGTCACACCCCACTCCCAATCATCGAACCCGATGGAACCGGAAATAATCTGCTTCACTTCACCCGCGTAGCGTCGCCCCACGAGGCCATGCTCGTTCATCTGTCGCTGGCGTTCTTCGATGTCGAGGGTGTACCAGTTTTTGTCTTCCCCGCGACGGCGATCCATTGGATAGAAACAGATGTATCGATTCGGCGGCATCTGCGGAAAGAGACGCGGCTGCATCGCTTCTCGCTGGCGAGCGAGCGTCTCTTCGATGGCGCGCTTCCATTCCTCGGAGTGCGGTTCCGTGCCACTCTCGACGAGCGAGCGATACGTCTTGATGCTGGATTCGTACAACCCAAGCTCAATAACAGATAAGTAGGAGCTAGCCGGTTCCAGAAAATCGCTGAGCCTGGTGCGCGTCAGTGCCAACTCCGCCTGGTTCAGCGCGGCAAACGATTCCCGAAAGTGGACGAACATCAGGTCGCCCTTATGTCCCAACAGAGAGAACAGCGCCGACTGACCGTTGGCATTCTGCTCCATAGATTCGAGAACAGCGCCGCCTTCTTTAACGATCTCGCGTTTCTCCGCAGCGCTCACCTGCCGCCATGCGGGCCAGCGAAACTTCATCATCTGGTGAAGCACGCTGTAGCCCTCGATGGTGAGAGGCACTTCGGGAAGCGTGGCGGTTTGTGGACGTGCCGTACGTGCTGTAGACATAGGCGTGAGCATCTATTCTACCTTGCAAAGATTCAGCTTCAGGTTCGTGGCCTGCTAGCCCCAAGGTCTGGACGCTAGGCCGGCCGGCATCCAGGTGAGTCACTACAAATTCCACTTCCAATCTCTTACCTCAGGCAGGTCCTCGCCATGCTCGGATACGTAAATCTTGTGGCGCTGCATTTGCTCGTAATAGCGCTCCGTGGCTTGCGGGACAAGATGAGCAAGCCGCGGAATCCGGCGAATGGCATCCAGTTCGAGTTGGAAGCGATCGAGATTGTTGATCACCACCATATCGAACGGAGTGGTCGTGGTCCCCTCTTCTTTATAGCCGCGCACGTGGATGTTGTCGTGATTGTGGCGACGGTATGTCAACTTGTGAATCAAAGCCGGATAGCCGTGATAGGCAAAGATCACGGGCTTATCTGTGGTGAAGATGGCGTCGAAATCCTCGTCCTGCAATCCATGTGGATGCTCTTCGTACGGCTGCAGTGCCATCAGGTCTACCACGTTCACGACACGAATCCGAATGTCAGGAACGTGCTTTCGCAGACCGGTGACCGCTGCAAGGGCCTCCAGTGTCGGGATATCTCCCGCACACGCCATGATGACGTCGGGATTCCCCCCATCATTACTGGCCCAATCCCAGACTCCCAGTCCTGTCACGCAATGCCGAACAGCAGATTCCATATCGAGCCACACCCATGCAGGCTGCTTGCCGGCAACGATGAGATTCACATAGTTGCGGGAACGCAGGCAGTGATCCGCGACTGAGAGCAGCGTGTTCGCATCCGGAGGCAGATACACTCGCACAATCTCCGCCTTCTTGTTCGACACATGATCGATGAAGCCCGGATCCTGATGGGAGAAACCGTTGTGGTCTTGCCTCCACACATGCGAGCTGAGCAAGTAGTTCAACGAAGCAATCGGCTTTCGCCAAGTGAGATGTCGCGTTGTCTTCAGCCATTTCGCGTGCTGATTGAACATCGAGTCCACGATGTGAATGAAAGCTTCATAGCAGTTGAATAATCCGTGGCGTCCGGTGAGCAGATACCCTTCGAGCCAGCCCTCGCACATGTGCTCGCTCAAGACCTCCATCACGCGCCCATCGCGCGACAGATTCACGTCCACAGGTTCGATCGCCGCCTCCCATACCTTCCCGGTGACCTCGAAGACAGCATCAAGACGATTCGACGCAGTCTCATCCGGCCCCATGATGCGGAAATTCCGCTTATCGGCGTTGAGCTTTATCACATCGCGCAGGAAGCGTCCAAGCACTCGCGTGGCCTCGGCTTCAACGGTGCCAGGACGTTCGATCTTCACCGCGTAATCGCGAAAATGCGGCATGGTGAGCGGCTCCAGCAGCAGTCCGCCATTCGCGTGAGGATTCATGCCCATGCGGCGCCTGCCCTTAGGAGCGAGCGCGGTGATTTCGTCGCGAATCTTGCCCTCTTTGTCGAAGAGTTCTTCCGGCTTATAGCTTCGCATCCAGTCTTCAAGAATCTTGAGGTGCGCAGGATTCTTGCGCACATCGTCGACCGGCACCTGGTGCGCGCGCCATGTTCCCTCCACTGGCTTGCCATCCACCTCTTTCGGACCAGTCCACCCCTTGGGCGTCCTGAGAATCAGCATGGGCCAGCATGGACGCTGGGGATTCTGCTGTTTACGCGCGCGCTGCTGGATGGAATGAATGTCGGCCAGAATCTCGTCCAGACTCGCCGCCATGAGCTGATGCATCTCCGAAGGATCGTTTCCAGCAATGAGCAGCGGACGATAACCATATCCGCGAAACAAATCGAGCAGTTCGTTTTCGGGAATGCGGGCAAGCAGCGTCGGATTCGCGATCTTGTAGCCGTTCAGATGCAGGATCGGCAACACGGCTCCGTCCGTCACCGGATTGAGAAACTTGTTCGAATGCCAACTGGTTGCGCAGGGGCCGGTCTCTGCTTCACCGTCACCCACAATGCAAGCTACAACGAGATCGGGATTGTCGAATGCAGCTCCGCAGGCGTGGAGCAGTGAATAGCCCAGTTCTCCACCCTCATGTATCGATCCGGGAATCTCCGGCGCAACGTGACTGGGAATTCCATACGGCCAGGAAAACTGTTGAAACAATCGATGCAATCCATAGCGATTCTGCTCAATCGCCGGATAAGTCTCCGTGTAAGAGCCCTCGAGATAGGTATGGGCCGCCAGGCCGGGTCCACCATGCCCGGGACCGATGATGTACATCATGTTGAGATCGTTCTTGACGATCAGCCGATTCAAGTGCGTGTAAATGAAATTCAAACCGGCTGTGGTGCCCCAATGACCCAATAGGCGCGGCTTGATGTCGTCTGGCGTGAGCGGCCGCTCGAGCAGGGGATTGTCCTTCAGATAGATTTGCCCGACTGTGAGGTAATTTGCCGCGCGCCAATATGCGTGCATCCGCTGGAGTTCCTCGTCAGTGAGGGGATGGGTCGAAGTCTTGCGCTCTTCTATCGTCTCCGCGTATGGCATGTTCGAAACCTTCTTCCTGTTCCTTACTGCAACAGCATTCCCTGGTGTCTTCTCTGCTTAGAAGATCAAGTTAACTAGATTCTATCGGGCACTAGATTACGCTTTCGTGACTGCCATCACATCGAGTTTCGAGAAAGAAAAAGGCCGGCATTGGTGTGCCGGCCTAAGAATTTCAGCGTGCGTCTGACTAGAAGCTGAAACGGAATCCGAATTCACCAGCCAACGACCGTGGAATGTTCGTGCTGGTTGGATTGATGAATCCGGCAGAAGTACCAAGAGTACTGTTGTTGCTCTTGTCTTTGCCCAGAACGTTCGTGTTGACGTCATTGCCGTAGTTCGACCGATTGGTCAGGTTGAATGCCTGAGCCATGATCTGCAAATTGGCCTTTTCACCAATCTTGAAGTTCTTGCTCAAGCGTGCGTCAAGCTGAAGGAAAGAGTCTCCACGGAGGGAGTTGAAAGGCACTAGATGGCAAGTTCCGGCAAAGTAGCAGGTTCGCCCAGCGCTTCCCGTTATGTACGTGTTCGGGGCGCTGTTTGTTACCACTACCGCGCGATTGTCCTCACCCGATCCGAAACCGAGCGTATCCGTGGGAGCCGCGGCGTTGTAAGGACGGCCCGAGCCAACTTGCAGGATTGGGGCAAACTGAATCTTCCACGGCAAATCGGCTACAGCAGCCAGAGTCAGGTGATGACGTTCATCGTTAAAGGTTGGACCGTACTCAAACGGCGAAAACGGATTGCGCGGATCGCGAGGATAGTGGCGGAAAGACGTACCAGTATCTCCATATGCCTGTGCTTTCGCCAGTGTGTAATTAGCCCGCAACGAGAAATGGCGAACCATCTGCTGCCGGTAGCTGAGGTTCATGCCGTCGTAGCGCGAACGACCAATCGATTGCTCGTCGCGGACGCTGGCAAGGACAGGCTGTCCAGCCGCCGCAAATGCTGCCGAAAGCGGACGTGCGAAACCATTTGCGGGATTGCCGCCGATCGGCAACTGCGGATTAATGTTGATCGTCTTGTTCAGATGTAGGCCCAGCACGTGGACGTACTCGGCTTCAATCACCGAAGAATTGTTCAATTGCCAGCTATAGCCAATGTTGGCCTCTTCGGTCATCGGGTTCTGATAGAACGGATCCATCAGGCGTCCAGTGCTGCCAGCAAGGAGTTGACTCGAAGGGGCTCCGACTGTCGGCAATGGATCCACACCGTAACGGTAGTTCTTGAGTTGAATGCCCGTTCCCGGCACGATGTCCGTGTCATTCGATAATGAGAACTGCGTCTGGAAAATCGTGGGGTTGCTCATCTGTTCCATGAACAAGGGAATGTTCTGGAAGATGTTTCCGTAGTAGAGACCGAAGCCTCCACGCAGAACATGCTTTCCGGCGCCAGTGAGGTCATAGGCAAAACCGACGCGCGGACTAAAGTTCCGGTTGTCGTCACTTGGTTTCTTGAAGGTGAACTGTTTTGCCAGCGGACTGATGCTGGAGATCGCTACCAACTCCTGATAGGTCCGGCTGTTGGCGATGGACGAACCCCCGATAAAGTTGAAGTCCTTGTCCCAACGCAAACCCAGGTTCAGCGTCAAGCGCCTTGAGACCTTCCAGTCATCCTGGAAGTAGGTTCCGAATTGCTTGGTTCCACCGGGAACGTTCGTCGCCGGATCACCATTAGAGATCGACATTCCGGCAACTGCTCCCGGGGTCGCGAATCCCTGCGGGAAATTGACCTTATCGGTCGTGATTTGGCTCGGATCGGCTCCGAAATCCACTTCGAGCGTGTCGTTGAACTCGAAGTATCCCCCCAGAGTCGGATTGTGAATGTAATCCACTCCAAACTTGAAGTTGTGGTTGTTCCAGCTCTTCGAGACATCGTCTTTGAACTGCCACTTGCGCTGGAACGATTGCTGAGGAACGTTGGCGTTGGTGCCGAAGCAAGAGCCGCCGGCGCCGCAGTTGTTGCTGCCGCCGCCCGGGAAGGTGATCAGCGGTACACGAATCTTGCTGTCAATGACGTTGTTCCAATACTGGAAGCCGAAGGTGAAGCTGTTTACTGTCGTATTAGACAGGGTTGAATTCAGTGTCAGGTTCGCCAGTTGCAGCTGGTTAGTCGTGAAATTTCCGGCGGTGGCATCCTGGAAGCCGTCCGACTGATCGTTGTTGCTGTTGTTTCCCTGCGAGTTATAGCTCAGATAGGCGGTATTTTTCGAGTTGATGATGTAGTCAGCCCGACCGTTGTAGCGTGTCTCAAAAAACGGAGTGGGCACGACTGCGATGGGCTTCGCGCCCAACGGCTGAGCAAGAGTCAACTCATCGAACGTAGTACCGAACTCCTGGATGCTGGTGTGCTCTCGCTGCCGCTCGTAAGCGAAGAAGCCGAAGAACTTATCCTTAACAAACGGTCCGCCGACGCTTCCGCCGAACTGCTGGCGCGAGTATGGTGGATTCGCGGTCTGGTCCGGTAGCGGGTGCTGATCGGCGTTGAACGTCTGATCACGGAAGAAGCCAAAAAGTGAACCGTGATAATTGTTCGATCCCGATTTGGTAATCATGTTGATCGCGGCGCCTTCTGATCGTCCATTTGCGGCAGAGAACCTCTGCGTGGAGATTGCAAACTCCTGCACGGCTTCCAGAGGAAGCTGCATAACCGGGCCGCCGACAGTGTTGTCCTTGTTGTCGACGCCATTCACAGTGACGTTCACGTTGCGGCCACCATCACCATTGACGGAGAGAATCGCATAGCGATTCTTCGTGGGATCGTAGGAATCCGCAGCTTTCACGCCGGGTGTGAGATACGCGAGGTTCGCGACGTCGCGACCGATGAGCGGAAGATCCTGCACTTCCTTCGGCGTAATGTTTTGACTAACGTCGGTTTTCAGCGCGTCCAAGAGTGGAGCTTCCGCGCTGACTTCGACGGTTTCAGTTGCGGAACCCACGCTAAGCGTGAAATTTTGCGCGGTAGTAGATCCAACCAGAGTTTGCACTCTCTCGGCGCGCGCCTTGTCAAAACCCGTCATACTTACAGACAGGCTATAGACTCCGACGGCTAGTGGATCAAATCGGTAGCTGCCATCAGCGCCGGTCTTCATCGACCGGCTCACACCGGTCGCCGTGCTAGTGACAGTAATTTCTGCACCGACTATAGCGGCGCCACTTTTGTCAGTGACTGTGCCTTGAATGCTTGAGCTGGCAGTTACCTGAGCAAATGCACAGTTGGCGGCAACTAATAAGCTACAGAGCCATAGAGATAACTTCCTACACATTGCCTCTTCTCCTTAATATGTACTTAGCGAGAGCGCGACTCAGCGGCGATAACCTCTGTCCCTGACCTTAACCGCAGAACTTTTTGCTCGCCATTTGGTCCCCGATTCTCCGGCACGTTCATCGACGAAATCCAGACTCTGAGCGGAGAAACATGGCTGTCGAGCAACATTGGTGGGATAAGGCGCTGAGGCTCAGGGATGACTTCAGGCGATCAGAGCAATGAGCGGGAACTAACAAACTTCCATGGTTGAACGTGGGGCACGTCTTCAGTCTCTCAGCAGGGATTAGTGAACAAGCGATGATGTCCGGAAGGCATGATAATTACTGCTAAGTAGAAATCGGGATAATTACAGTATTCATATTTCCACCTTTAGTCCCTGGGACTTGTAAACGAAGATCAGTGTGATGCTTCAGCGGATCCCATCGTGTCGAATCGGGACCAGATGTCTCAAAAGGGGCTGACGTTTTGTTAAGTTACTTCCTCGTTGCGCTTCTGTTCCCCGATCCAGCTCACTCTTGCCGCAAGGCTTGGGAAGGATCGATGAGCGTGACTCGATGGGCAGGAACGAAACAGGAAATCGCTGCCGCCAAGAGAAAAACGAGTGCCACGGCACTGTAGGTGAGCGCATCCGTTGGGCTCGTCTGGTAAAGCAATGAAGAGAGCAACCGGGCAAGAGCCAGCGCTCCGATGATTCCCAAGATGGTACCCATCACGGCCATGGCGAGCCCCTGGCGAACAACCATTTGCAGGATGGAACTTTTCGATTGCCCCAGAGCCAGTCGAATGCCTAGCTCGTGCGCTCGCTGATTGATCGAGAGCGCCATCACACCGGCAATTCCGGTTGCGCTAATGAGTAGTGCGAGGCCAGCGAATATTCCTAGGAGAATGGTTGTCGTCCGGGGCGAAGCCATTGAGTCCTGCTCGAGCCGGTCCATGCTGTCCACCTGATCGACGGCAAGTTGCGGATCAACATCGTGCAGCGCCGATCGAACCAAGGAAGCCATACTCATGGGATCGGTGGCCGTCCTTACAACAAGGCGATTGGCGCCGCCGAACTGCTTTACGGGAAGATAGATCTCGTCCAGTACGTCGTGTTGCAAGCCGTACTCGCGGGCATCCCCTACTACGCCAGCGATAGTAATCCAGCTTTGTCCCTGATCAGTAGTTATGCGCTTGCCAATCGGATCTTCTGTAGACCAGAAGTGGTGCCGCATCGTTTGATTGATGATGCCTACGTTCACAGCTTTATGGTCATCGTGATCGGTAAAAAACCTTCCTTCCAGCAGAGGCTGGCGAATTGCGTTGAAGTAATCAGGAGAGACTAATGTCAGATCGATTTGCGGCGGCGTCTCTCCGGGAGCCGGCAGCCTGCCCTCGATTTGTATTCCGGTGTTGCCGGGACCGGAAACGATTCCCTGTTTGCTGAAGGGATAGTTGCTCACGATCGCTGCGGACTCGACGCCCCCGATTGAACTGACCTTGCGCAACACATTATCGGAGAGCTGTTCAAAATCCTGATTGGTTGTGTACTTCGAGAAGTTGGCGCTCATCCGTAGCGTGAGCAAATGATCCACTCTGAATCCCGGATCGACTCTCTGCAGATTCACAATGCTCCGCAGCATCAGTCCTGCGCCCACCAGCAGCATGAACGAAACCGTAACCTGAGCGACCACTAAGGCGGCACGCATCCTCTGACGGCTGCCGCTGGCTGTTGTCTGTCCGGTCGCCTGCTTCAGTGCGTCGGTAATCTGACGGCTTGACGAGATCGCGGGAACGAATCCGGCCAAAATACCCGCAAGGATGGAAGCCAGGAGTGTAAATAAAAGAATCGGCCAATCGATCTTCACCTCGCCGGCTCGGGTTGTAAAACGAGCTGCAAATTTCACAAGCAATCGCAAGGCTGGTGGAGCGATCAGTAGCCCCAGGGCGCCGCCGGCCAGCGCAAGCATCACTGCTTCGGTCAAGAGCTGGCGTATCAGGCGCAGTTTGCTCGCGCCTAACGCGCTGCGCACGGCAAGTTCGCGCTCTCGCTTCAGAACTCGCGCCAACATCAGATTGGCAACGTTGGCGCACGCGATGAGCAGCACGAATCCCGCCGCTCCCAGCAGTACGATCAACGTCAAGCGAGCCCGTTGAATGAGTTCATTCTGCAATGGCGCCAACGCCAGGCCGTATCCATATTCTTTGGGATAGTCTTTCGGATAGGAGCTTTCGAGCTGGCGTGCGATCGTCGAAAGATCTGCCTGGGCCGACTGCAGAGTGACTCCGGGTTTGAGTCTTCCGAAAACTGCGGGCAGCATCCGCGCCTGGCGATTTTCGATTGTCCGCGGACTCGACCGGAACGGACACTGCGTGGTCGGCATGTAGACATCGTTTTCTGAAGGATATTGAGGAATCGGCGGTAACACTCCAATGACGGTGTGAGGCCGGTTGTTCATCTGGAATACTTTGCCGACTACGCTCGGATCTCCGCCCTGATGACGCTGCCAGTATTCGTAGCTGAGTACGAGCACAGCATCGGCACCCTTGGTTTCATCAGCAGGTACGAACGTTCTGCCCAACAGTGGCTTAGTTCCGAGCACGTCAAAAAAGTTCGCAGAGACCACACCGGTCTGGACGCGCTCTGCGTTTTCCTTTCCCAAAAGGAGAAACGACATGCTGTGGTATTCCACTACCGACTGAAGTGTGTGGTTGTAGTCCCTATAGTCGAAAACCTCCTTAGGAGAGAACGGCACGCTGTCGAGCCTCGCCTTGCTCGCCTGCTGCTTCAAAACCACGAGCTTCGATCCATCGGCGTAAGGAAGAGGACGGAGCAACACTCCGTAGACAACACTAAAAATCGCAGTATTTGCGCCGATGCCTAGAGCGAGCGTGAGGACCACCAGCGCCGAGAATCCCGGATTATGCATGACCATCCGCCAGCCGAAACGAAGGTCTTGCAGCAAGCTTTCGAGCCATGCTCCAGTACGAACCTCACGCACCTGTTCTTTCACCTGATCCGATCCCCCGAGTTCGACTTTGGCAGCGCGAACGGCTTGCTCACGGCTCATGCCCCTGTCCATCTTCTCGTCGGCTAGCATCGCCACATAAGAAGAGACTTCCTGATCGAGTTGTTCATCGACTTCATCTTTACGAAATAGGTTTCGGAAGAAGCTACCGATCTTGATGAAAGACATCGTGGTCACCCTGTTTTGTATTGTGGGCGGAGTCCCAACGTGGAACTCGAGTGCCGCTCAGCGAACGATGATTGTGGAGTATCAACAACTGTCATCCTGAGTCCGCCGCGCCGGACGAAGGATCTCCCGGAATATTTCGGACTTGATTGTCATGTCCTGGCTCTTTGGCCAGAGTTCTCGTGGAAGAGCCGCGAAAGTGCGACTAAGACTGCTGCATCCCGGGAGATCCTTCGGCCAACACCGGGCCTCAGGATGACAGTTCGCAATTGACGCGAAGCTCATTTCAGTTCAATGCGTTTCAGCAACCTACTAAGTCGCATTCAAGTATTTATCTGGCGAAGCATCGAACGCCTGTTTGTGATCCTGCATACAGAAGTAATAAGTCTTACTTTTGTAGACAGACTTCAACGGGCTTCCCGGCGCCACTTCCATCTCGCACACCGGACAGAGCGGATGGGCATCGGTCGAGACCGGGATCTTTGCGTACGCATCGTTCGAATCGGCGTTCATCCACCCTTTGCCCTGATATTCCATGTAGTAAGCAGTGCGATCAGCCGCTTCGCGACCGTAATAACGCTCAACAACGTGTAGAGCGAGATCAATTCCGGAGGAGAGTCCACCGGCGGTTGCAATATTTCCATCCTCGACAAATCTCGCGCCGCGCTTCACGTGAATGTCGGGATTTTCCATAGCCATCGTCTTGTAGGAGCTGTGGTGAGTCGTTGCTGTCTTTCCTGACAACAAGCCGGCCTCCGCGAGAACAAATGCTCCAGTGCAAACCGACATCGTCACGTCTGCGGTCTGAGAAGCCTTGCGAATCCAACCCAAAACAGACTTACTTGCACTCTGCTGGGCGGGAACAACGATCACCTTCGGAGCCGGAGCGTTCTCAATACTGTAGTCAGGGATGATCTTCATTCCAGCACTCGCCTTGATCGGCTTGGTCGTCTCCGCCACTGTGTACAGCTTGAAGGCAGGCATCATCTGAACCGAATTCACGCCCATTGCGGCATCCTGGAAGACTTCCCATGGGCCGGCGAAGTCGATCATCACCGCGCCGTCAGAGATCACGAACGCAACCGGAATACTGCCCTCTGCCGGTGGCTTGAGAGGACTGGCGGCCGGCAAGGCTCTGTTCCCTTTTGGAACTCCGTCCGAGGTTATAGCCGGTCGTGCAATCGATAACGGTAATGCTGATGCGACTCCAAATGCCGCCGCGCCTTTGAGTAATTCTCTTCTCTTCATAGAATTCGTCC
Source organism: Terriglobales bacterium (assembly GCA_035567895.1). Lineage (NCBI taxonomy): Bacteria > Pseudomonadati > Acidobacteriota > Terriglobia > Terriglobales > Terriglobales bacterium. The sequence continues at coordinate 35,286 of DATMPC010000036.1, forward strand.
TCCTTCAGTTAAGAACTTGCCAGCGCCTGAGCAATCGCAAGCGAGATGCGACTCCACCGCTCGCTTTCCGTCTCAAGCTGTCGCCGACCAGCTTTAGTGAGCCGGTAATACTTAGCGCGCCGATTGTTCTCCGACTCGCCCCACTCCGAGCTCACCCAGCCTTCCTCTTCCATGCGGTGCAAAGCGGGAAAAAGCGATCCCGGTTTCACTTGAAACGTTCCACCGGTAATCTGCTCAACACGTCTTGCAATTCCCAGTCCATGCATCTGGTCAAGAGCCAAAGACTTCAAGATGAGCAGGTCCAAAGTCCCCTGCAGTAATGCGGTTTGTTCAGGCGCCACGTGCACACTCCTATCGACGTTCTGTAGGAGAATAGGTTAGCGACCTATAGAGAATCAATAGGAAACTCGACGCAGATCAAGGTGGGTGAAAACCGGCTGTTGCAGCCAGTGCGGTGCTGTGCTTGGGACGGGCTCGAGAATTCTGTTCACTTCCGAACACTTGCGTCTGAATGTGGACATAAGAATGGGACTCGAATGGCCTGAAGAATCCAGAAATCGCCAGTCTGATTAGCACCGAACTGCGGTGATATCTGGCGTGGAAAATGCCTCAGCTTCATTGGATTTGTCCACACCAATGCCATGCAAAACATTCTTCAGGATGTTCGCTACGCCCTTCGCCAGTTACTAAAGTCGCCAGGCTTCGCTATGACTGCTCTTCTCACGCTTGCGGTGGGAATCGGAGCGAACGTCGTTGTTTTCGGCGTCATGAACGGGCTGCTGCTGAATCCGCTTCCAGTCCCGAATCCCGAGCAGGTGTACACGCTCCAGCACGGCGGGCAGGGGGAGATGAGCAACTCGTTTCCCGATTACCTCGACGTCCGGGAACGAAACAGTGTCTTTTCCGGAATTGCGGCGACTCGAGTCGCCCGCATTGGTCTTGAAGCGTCGAACCTTGCGCAGCCGGTATGGGGATACGAGGTCACGGGAAATTATTTTGAGACGCTCGGTGTGCGTCCCGAATTGGGCCGATTCCTGTCGCCGGGCGACGAACGTGGCGATCATGCCGCCGAAGTAGTCGTTCTGAGCTACGCCTGCTGGAAGTCGCGGTTTAACGGAGACCCACGAATTCTTGGCGCCACCGTGCGGATTAACAAACAGCCGTACAACGTAATTGGGGTGGCGCCGGCTAGCTTCTATGGAACCGAGAAGTTCTTTTGGCCCGAAGTGTGGCTTCCTATTCTCAACGAGCAGCAGATCGAGGGATACAACTGGATCAAGCGGCGCAACGACTCCAATGCCTGGGTTGTTGGACGACTCAAACCCGGAATCACTAGGGTGCAGGCCGAAGCGAATCTCAACAACATCGCCGCGCAGCTTGCGCGCGAATATCCGGCAAGCGACGAACACTTGAGCTTTCGCCTAAGCCGGCCGGGACTTCTGGGTGACATGCTCGGAGGACCGGTTCGGGGATTCATGTTTGGGGTCATGTTGCTTGCTGTCCTCGTGCTGCTCGCAGCCTGCACGAACCTTGGAGGGCTACTCGCCTCGCGCACCGCAGATCGCGCACGCGAGCTTTCCATCCGGGTTGCGCTTGGTTCAAGCCGATCGCGAATTCTGCGACAGCTCGTCGTGGAATCGGTCGTAGTGGCGATCGCCGGCGGTATCGTAGCTCTGTCTTTGTCGGCGGTATTGCTCCAGTTCCTCAGCCGCTGGAGACCGGTGGCCGACTTCCCGCTTCAGTTTCTCGTGCAGCCGGACCGCAAACTCTATTTGTTCGCATTCCTGGTCTCGATTGCGACGGGACTGATCTTCGGCTGCATGCCAGTAAGACAGATTTGGCGCACTGATCCGAACCAGGTCCTTCGGGCTGGAAGTGGCACAGCAGTAGGCACCGGGCGTCTGGCGCTGCGCGATGTATTACTCGGCGTACAGATCGCAGTCTGCTGCTTGCTCGTGACTGCATGCTTTGTCTCGCTGCGCGGATTACAGCGCGCGCTCACTACGCCGTTGGGATTCGATCCGCGAGGCACAACGCTCGCCATTTTCGATCTGCATCTGGCGGGGTACACCGATGAGCAGGTGCCGGCGGTACAGAAACTCCTGTTGGACACTGTGTCGCGCATGCCGGGCGTTACCACGGCGGCGTTTGGCAGCACTACGCCACTCGCGCTCGATCAGTCGAGCACTAGCGTGTTTGACGAGACCATAACTGAGTTCCGCGCGTCAGCGCAGAAATTCCACGCCAGCTACTACCAGGTATCGCCCGGGTACTTCGTTGCTTGCGGCACGCGAATGCTGACAGGACACGAGTTCACATGGCATGACGACGAGCATTCGCCGAAGGTTGCGATCGTGAATGCGGTATTTGCTCGCAGAATGTTCGGCACGGAGCAGGCCGTCGGGAAACGATTCCGATCTCACGGGAAACAACCATGGGAGATCGTTGGTGTCGTGGAACAGGGCAAATATGAGCTCCTGGCGGAAGAACCGCGACCGGCCATCTTTTATCCGATTCTGCAATCGCCCAATACGTCGACGGTGTTGGTGCTGCGCTCGACTTTGGCCTCACAGCAGATGATCCCCGCGATTCGCGAAGCCATCTATCGCATCGATCCGAGTATTCCGATGTTTAACCTGAATAGCTGGCAGGATTCGCTGAGCTTCATGATGCTGCCGGCAGTCGCAGCCACGGTAGCGCTTAGCGTTTTCGGCTCGCTCGCGATCGTCCTCGCTGTTACCGGCTTATTCGGACTTGCCTCTTACACCGTGAGCAAACGGATGCGGGAACTCGGGATTCGTGTGGCTCTGGGCGCTCAGCAGGTGCAGGTGCTTCGTGCCGCGCTCACACGAACCGTACTCCTTCTCCTGATGGGCTCGCTGACTGGACTCTTACTTGGAGTGGCAGCGACGAAGGTGCTGGCTAGCATCGTCTATCACGCTTCTGCCGCCGACCCGCTGGTGTTGCTCGGAGTGGTGGTCACCATGGCCCTGGTTGGACTACTTTCGGCCTCAATCCCGGCGCGAAGAGCGCTGGCAATTCATCCGATGGATTTGTTGCGCGAGGAATAGAGAGGACAGAAGGGCTTACCGGTCCGACCTTCCCTGATCTTCGTTTTTTCGTTCGCTGTTACTTTTCTGAATCCCGCGCTAAACCGCGCTAAGCCCCTAGATCGATTCAGGTTAGGTAGAGATTTAGACAATTCCCTGTTAATTCGCTGGTTTCGAGCAAAATTTGCGGATTTTGGGCAGAATTCGTGGATCTGCGATCGAAGTTCGAAAATATTGGCTGTAATTGTCGCTGTTCTTTGCTTATAGCTGATCGATTTCCTCCCAGCTTCTATAGTTAATCCATGCGCAATGCCTGGATCCTAATCCTATGTGCCGGCTCGATCTGGATGCTCTCCAACCCCACGGTATGTGCCCAGGCGCCGCCGAGCGGCCGTCCCTTCCAGATCGTGACGTCGAACCTGCCGCCGCCCGAGATCGGAGTGGAATACAAGGCGGAGATGAGAGTTGTTGGAGGCAAGCCGCCCTATCAATGGACGATCCTGCAGCAATCGTTGCCGCACGGCCTTACATTGGACAGTGCGCGCGGAGTCATCTTCGGCACACCGCAATCTGACGCTCAGTTCTCCGTCTTGGTGCAGGTCTCCGACTCTTCGGAACCACCTTTAACGATCACCAAGCTCATGGTCAGCAATCCTGGGCCACTGCTCGCAATTCGCTGGACCGACCGTCCGCATATCTCGCTCGACCACATGGCTGGCGCGGTGCGCGTGAAAAATGGCAGCAAAGACGACGTTGACCTGGTCGTCATTGTCGTGGCCGTAAACGAATATGGGAAGGCCTTTGCCTTACGCTACGAGCGCCTGACCCTTCCCAAGGGTGTGGAAACTCCCGATCTGAAATTCGATTCCAGCCTGCCCCTCGGACAATACACGTTGAATGTGGATGCAGTGGGAGAAGTGCCGGCCAAGAACGCTATTTATAGGGATCGCCGCGAGATACCAGGGATGATTGTGCAGTCGCAGTAGTTCAGGGCGTGTGCTCGCGACAACCCACTACCATCAGCGCCAGCCCACCAATAATAAATGTTCCTCCAACTCCCACCGGAAGCGCCGCGGCTCCGTGCCCGATACACCAAGCGTGATGCTGCCGGACTGAAACTGCGCTTGTTCCGCGTGCGGAACCTTAACGACAAACGACAACAGCCCTAGAGCCACGAAAATGATGCCAATCAAGAAAAGTGTTTTTGTGCTCATCGCTACAACCGCTTCTTATTAGGATGCACTTCGTTCAGGTGTCGTGGATGCACCGAATCAGTGCTGCTCTTAATGCTCAGAGTCTTTGAGCAACTATTCACAACGGTTCGTCCTCCCAATCCTGGAGGAGAATCTCCATGCGTACGAATTTTTCTTTCACTCTCGCATTCGCTCTCGCGATTGGTGGTATCGCTTGTTCGAACGATCCCGGGACCACGCGGCAGCAGGCAGCCAAAACCACTGAAGAATTGAAGCAACAGAGCCGTGAAGCTGCCGGAAATATCAAAAAGGGCGCCGCCGTCGCGCAGACTCAAATCACCGCCGCGGCTCAGGGCGTAAAAGAAGGGCTTAACGATGAGAACTCATCCCTAGTAGACCTGAACAGCGGGAATAAGGCTCAACTAATGGGACTACCAGGAATCGATGAAGCACGGGCAAACGCGATCATCGCCGACCGGCCGTACCAGCAGCCTCGGGATGTCGTGAGGAAAGGCGCGATTACCGCGAACGAGTACCAGAAAATCTCCGACCACGTGACTGTCGGCTCAAGTTAGCAATCCACGTAGTCTGGGACGACTTCACAATTGGGCTGGAGCCACTCCAGTAAAATCTGGACTTGTGAAAACCGCCGCCAAGAAGCAACTTTCTGCAACGAACGGGTCGCCTCTCTCTACTGACCAGGAGCCATCCTATGATCAGGCGCTCGCACACTTGCGGTCTGCTGATCCAGTGCTCGGCGCGATCATTCAGCGTGTAGGTGCATACGCGATGCAGTATCACGAGCCAACATTCCGTGCGCTCGTGCGATCGATCGTCTTTCAGCAGCTTCACGGAAAAGCGGCGCGAACGATCTTCGACCGCTTGGTGGACAAGGCTGGCGGCGAGATCACTCCCGATTCGATACTCAAGCTTCGTCCTACGCAAATGCGAGCTGTTGGACTTTCGAGGCAGAAGCTAACGTACATTCGCGATCTTGCGCGAAAGACTCGCGATGGAGTCGTCGAGTTCGAGCGTTTTCCGCAAATGAAAGATGAAGAAATCATCGCGGAACTCACCCAAGTGAAGGGCATCGGCCAGTGGACTGCTCATATGTTTCTGATGTTCGCGCTGCGTCGGCCCGACATTCTTCCCACTGGTGATTACGGAGTACGAGCCGCGATGCGTAACGCATATGGCATGAAGGTGATGCCGAAGCCGCGAACGATGGAGCGTCTGGCGAAGAGCTGGCATCCATACTGCTCGATCGCGAGCTGGTACATGTGGCGCTCACTGGATGTGGTTATTTAAACCGTGTGACCCCTGTCGCACAGCCGTCCTCGGCTGCTCTGCCAATCTCAATTACAGGCGAAGATGCCTGTGTCACGATTAGCCCTGACTAGTTCGCTATAATCACCAGTTTGCTCATGCCCTCTGAAACTGCTAAGAAGATTCGCGTCCTCGTCGCCAAACCAGGACTCGACGGCCACGATCGCGGCGCCAAGGTAATCGCCCGCGCCCTGCGCGATGCCGGCATGGAGGTCATCTACACCGGTCTGCGGCAGACTCCGGAGATGATCGTCACCGCCGCGCTGCAGGAAGACGTCGATGTGATCGGACTCTCAATTCTTTCGGGGGCCCACAACGCAATCGTCCCCAGAGTCGTCTCTCTGATGAAAGAGAAGCAGATGGACGATGTGCTGATCGTCCTCGGCGGTACCATTCCGGAACAAGATATTCCCTTTCTCAATCAGCACGGAGTAACCGGCATTTTCGGGCCGGGCACCTCGATGGACCAGATCGTGACCTTCATTCGCGCCAATGTGAAGCCGCGCGGAATCCCAGCGTAGGAATCGGGTGATCGGGTGATCGGGTGAAGTAAAAACCGAGAGCTTTCAGCTGGCGACGGTTTTGGTCCGCTCGAAGTCCACTCGAATTTGAACTGATTACGACTCACAATTGCTGCAGGCCGAACATCGAAAGCCGAGGTCGAAAGCTTCTGGTTCTTACTTCCCCCGATCACCCGATTCCTACGCTGGTTTGTTACTCTAGAGAGTTTCTTCGCGCAGCCCAATGGCACAAAGCCCTGTCACATCCACGCCGAACAGCGTAATCACCTCAGCTCTCGATCCCAGTTCACCGCGCTTTCAGAAGAACGCGCGAGCAATGGCGGATCTAGTCACAACTATTGCTCGTGAACAGGAGAAGATTCGCGAAGGCGGCGGAGCCAAGGCAATCGAGTCTCAACACGGTAAGGGACGTCTCACTGCGCGCGAGCGCATTGCACTGCTCGTTGATCGGGGCACCGAGCTGCTTGAGCTGGGAAGCTATGCGGCACACGGGATGTACGAGGAATGGGGCGGAGCTCCGAGCGCGGGAGTAGTTACGGGATTGGCGCGTGTTCAGGGACGCCTGTTCATGCTGATCGTGAACGACGCTACCGTAAAAGCTGGCGCCTTCTTTCCCATGACCGCGAAGAAGGTGATCAGGGTGCAAAACATCGCTATAGAAAACCGCATTCCGACGATCTATCTCGTCGATTCTGCAGGTGTGTTTCTCCCGCTGCAGGAGGATGTTTTCCCTGACACCGACGATTTTGGTCGCGTCTTTCGCAATAACGCAGTTATGTCGGCGATGGGGATTCCGCAGATCACTGCCATTATGGGAATGTGTGTGGCAGGCGGGGCATATCTGCCGGTAATGTGCGATCACATCCTGATGACCGAAGGCAGCGGCCTCTTTCTGGCCGGACCGGCTCTCGTGCAAGCTGCCATTGGAATGAAGTACACGCCCGAGGAACTCGGGGGGGCGAAGATGCATGCCCAAATTTCGGGCACCGTAGATTTCCGCGAACCCAGCGATGAAAGCTGCATTTCCCGAATCCGAACTCTAGTCGAAAAGATGGGTACGCGCCCTTCTGCACCCTTCAGCCGCATTGAGCCGCAATCGTCTCGTCTGCCCAAAGAACAATTGCTAGGGATAGTTGATGCAGATCCTGCGCGACCGTACGACATGAAAGAGATCATAGGACGCATCGTTGACGACAGCCGCTTTGATGAATACAAGGCCGAATACGGCAAGACGGTGCTCTGTGGATACGCACGCATCGGCGGCTTCGCCGTGGGCATCGTCGCCAACCAAAAGACACACGTCCAGGACCTGGACAAGCACTCGGGCGAGAAGCGAATCGAGTTCGGTGGTGTGATCTATACCGAATCGGCAGAGAAGGCAGCCCGCTTCATCATGGACTGCAATCAGAACCTCGTGCCACTCGTCTTCCTTCACGACGTAAACGGCTTCATGGTCGGACGCGACGCCGAGTGGAGTGGCATCATCCGTGCCGGCGCGAAGATGGTGAACGCGGTCTCCAATTCTGTCGTACCTAAAATCACTGTGATTATTGGCGGATCTTTTGGCGCGGGCCACTACGCAATGTGTGGCAAGGCTTACGATCCCCGCTTCGTATTTGCCTGGCCCACCGCTCGCTACGCCGTCATGAGTGGAGCATCGGCTGCGGGCACTCTGGTCGAGATCAAGATCAAGCAGCTCGAACGCGGCGGAAAGAAATTGAGCGACGCCGAGAAGAAAGAGCTGTATGAATCGGTGAAGAGTACATACGACGAGCAGATGGATCCCAGGTATGGTGCTGCCCGCTTATGGATCGACAAGATCATCGATCCGCTGGAGACGCGAGACGTCTTGATTGCCGCATTGGAAGCCGCATCGCTAAATCCAGATATTCCGAAGTTCAATGTAGGGGTATTACAGACGTGACTGCCCTTGTCATTCCGAGCGTAGCGAGGAATCCCTACAGGGCCCAAGCAGTATGGGTCTGCGTAGGGATTCTTCGCCGCAAAATCGGCGGCTCCGAATGACAACGAAAACGCCGGTCAAGCTTATCGAATGCCCGCGCGATGCCTGGCAAGGACTCAAACACCAAGTCCCAGCCGATACTAAAGTGCACTATATGCGCGCTCTGATCGGCGCCGGCTTCAAACATATCGACGCGGTTTCCTTTGTCTCGCCGAAAGCCGTTCCGCAAATGAGCGATTCCGAGCAAGTCCTCAAGGATCTAGATCCGCCCGATGATGTCGAGATTATTGGCATCGTTGTGAACGAAAAAGGCGCAGATCGCGCCATTGCCACGGACGCGGTTCGGACTCTCGGATTTCCCTATTCCATTTCTCCGACGTTCCTCAAGAACAACCAGAATCAATCTCTCGAAGAAGCCATCGACGTGCTGGAGAACATCGAGCAGAAGGCGCGTGATGCGGGGCTCAACCTTATCGTTTACATCTCTATGGCTTTTGGCAATCCGTACGGGGACTTGTGGAACGTGGATGAGGTGGTGGAAGCTGTCGATCTGCTTTCGGAAATGCAGATCGAGCAAATTTCTCTTGCCGATACTGTTGGACTGGCCTCCCCGCAGCAAGCGGCCGATCTTGTGAGCCCTGTGATCGAACGCTTCAAACATCTCGAAATCGGCGTGCACCTGCACAGCCGCCCCGCTCAGGCAAAAGAGAAGATCAAGGCCGCGTACAATGCCGGTTGCCGCCGCTTCGATTCGGCTCTCGGCGGACTCGGAGGATGCCCGTTTGCTCAAGATGAACTCGTGGGAAATCTTCCGACGGAAGTTGTATTGGAAACACTGAGAGAGCTGGGCGAGGAGGTTCCCATTCGCAAGTCTCTCGATAACGTCCTGAAAATGTCGCAATTGATCGGAGCCGGTTCACTATCCACCCAAATCCAATGAATTTCGCAACGCTAATACTCAGTGAGAGCGAAGGGATCGCTCTGCTCACGCTGAATCGTCCTGACAAGCGCAACGCTATCAGCTACGAGCTAATCGCCGACCTGCAAAAGGCGCTCGAGGCCGTCGAGAAGTCTGCATCCCAGGTGCTGATCATCACCGGCGCAGGCAAGGCATTTAGCTCGGGCATGGATCTGGAGAATCTCAAATCACTGATCGGCAGAACTCCGGAGCAGAACGTTGAAGATTCTCGCACCATGGCGCGGCTATTCCGTTCCATCTATGATTTTCCCAAGCCGACGATTGCTGCGGTGAACGGTGCTGCCATTGCCGGAGGCACGGGAATCGCGACAATTTGCGACTTCACTCTCGCCACTCAGGAAGCAAAGTTCGGCTACACCGAAGTTCGCATCGGATTCGTCCCAGCAATCGTCTCGAACTTCCTCGTGCGACAAGTGGGGGAGAAGCACGCGCGTGATCTGCTGCTGACTGGGCGCATCTTTGCCGCAGACGAGGCCCTTCGCCTCGGACTGGTGAATGAAATCGTTGATCCCGACCGCCTCTTGCCTCGCTCTTACGAACTTGCGCGCACGCTGATGGAAAATAGTCCCGCTTCGCTGCGCGCGACCAAGGAACTCCTGTCGCAAACCGTCAATGAGGAACTCGATCGCCGCCTTGAGTCCTCGATTGAAGAGAATGCGCGGATCCGGCAGACGCACGACTTCCGCGAAGGGATCAATGCCTTTCTGGAAAAGCGCAAACCACGTTGGAGCAGTCATTGACGGCGAGCCGATTGCACCAACAGCGAAGCAGTCATGAGGTCCGGCTGCGCGTGCGCTACGCCGAAACCGACAAGATGGGTGTGGTGTACCACTCAAACTTCTTTATCTGGATGGAGATCGGCCGGGTCGAACTGATGCGCAAGCTCGGATTCAATTACAAGCAGATGGAAATTGAAGATGACTGCCATCTGCCGGTTGTCGACGCTCGGTGTCGCTATAAGTCGCCTGCGTACTACGACGAGGAGATCGTGGTGCGAACGGAGCTGCGCAATCTGCGCGGCTCGTTGCTGCACTTCGGATACGAAATCGTGCGCCAAAGTGACGGCGCCGTGCTGGCAGAAGCGGAAACCACTCACATTGTGGTCAACGCCCAGATGGAAAAGCGCCAGCTTCCCGAACGTTACCGGGCGGCCTTCGAGGCATTGGCAGGGCGATCACTGTTATAAATCGCACATCTACATTCTTGACTGGGGCATCTATGCTATTGGAATGCTCAGCTTGATCCTCGCCTGCGTAACCATGGGAGTTTGTGCGCTCTTCCTGTGGTACTTCTACTACGCGCGCAAATCGAGACAGAGAGCCTTCGAGGTTCTCGGCTGGATTGAGAGCCTCCTCAGCGGTCACGGCCATGTTGCCGGCCTCAAGTGGGAGGGCTCATCGAGTTTCCATGTGCCGCTTCGTTTGCGCTCCAACGTCTTCCACAACGCCAGTTTGCACGTGCATTTGATCCCGCGAGAACTTCCCCTGAACTGGCTCCTCGGCAAACTCAAGAAAAAAGAGGAGACCGCGGTGTTCCTAGCCGATCTCGATTGGGCTCCGCCGTTCAACCTTGAACTCGAGAGTTATCGTCTGTTTGCACGGACACGCAAAGATCTTGCTCCCGATGCGCCGGGCTGGGAGTTCGAGCAGACCACGCCGTTTATCTTGACCAGCCGAAATGACTGGCAAAAAGAAATTACGGCAGTAATTACAAATCTGCTGAGCTCCCCTGAACGCCAATTTCTGAGGATCGCCTTCCGTCGCGAGTCCCCGCACTTCACTGCGACTCTCTCGCTCGACGCGTTTGCGCCCCAATCGGCCTATCGCACAGAAATCTTCAATTCACTCCGCGAGCTCGCCACCGGCGCGTCAGCGCCGCAGATCTAGAACGGCGTTTTCAACACGGAGTCACGGAGAACCGCGACAATCGGTAAAAGCCGAGCTGCCTTTCTAACGGTGGGCAAGAATCGCCTTCCAGGGTTTACTCCCTCTAGTAGTTCTCCGTGCCTCCGTGTCTCCGTGGTGAAAACGCCCTTAGGACTCCCGCACGGTCTCCTTCTCCGGCCAGATCAGCGACGCTCCTACTGACGCGGCCAAAATCAGCACTACTGCTCCAAGCGTAATGCTGAGTGGTGGCTCGTAGAAGTGAGAGGTCAGCATCTTGAGTCCGACCAGCATTAGGACAATCGCGAGCCCGTAATGCAGAAAGCGAAACAGAGAAAAGAAGTGCTCCAAAGCAAAATACAGAGAGCGCAGCCCCAGAATCGCGAAGACGTTTGACGTGTACACGATGAAGGCGTCGCGAGTAATGGCCAGTATGGCTGGAATGGAGTCGACTGCGAAGATGAGATCGGTGGTCTCGACTACAAGCAGGGCGAGGAACAGGGGGGTAGCCATTCTGCGTCCTTCCCGCCGCACGAAGAACTTACTGCCTTCAAACTCCGGAACGATGGGAAAGAATTTTCGAAAAATCCGCAACACCAGATTCTTGTCGGGATCGACATCAGGTTCGCTGTTCCGCAAAAGCCCGATGCCGCTGTAAACCAGGATGGCTCCAAAGACGTAGATAAGAAATTCGAATCGCTCCAGAAGCGAGACGCCTAACAGAATAAAAGCAAGTCGCATGACCAGCGCCCCAAGCACGCCCCACAACAGGACTTTGTGCTGGTATTCACGGGGAACGCGGAAGTAGCGGAACAAGACCAAAAAGACAAAGAGGTTATCGATGCTAAGAGACTCTTCCACCACATAGCCGGTAATGAACTGGAGCGCTGGGGTCCGTCCATATTGGAAGAAAACTAACCCAGCAAAAGCGGCTGCAAGGAGTATCCAAAATCCGGTCCAAGCCATCGCCGCTTTGAAGCCCATTACCGGCGAGCGCCGATGGAGCCCAAGATCCAGGGCCAACATGGCCAAAACGAAGAGATTGAATCCGATCCAAAACGCCAGAGAATGCGCCATTCGTCTCGTTCAGCAGTGTACAGGGAGAAAAAGAAATCGGGTGACCTCCACCCCTGCAACCGCAACATCGGCGCTTGCCGGGGACCCGGCGATCGGGCGATCGGATCATCGGGTGAAGTAAGAACCGAACGCCAATGTTGTACGTTTCCACACTGCGGACGGGGCGTGACTCTCTAACGGGTGCGTCCAGAGTTGTTTGGAGCACACGTGGCAAGATACGGGGCACGGCTCCCGGTTCTTTTCGAGGAACTGATGTCATCACGCCGGCAGCGACTTCAAATTCACTGCTAATTCACTGATCAGGAGGCTAACAGTGAATTAACAGCGAATTTATCAGCGAAAATAACAGTGAATTTCTTCCGCTGCATAAAACCCGCATAAACACTGGGGGTACCGGAGAGGGGCAGTGAATTAACAGTGAAATTGCAGTGAATGCCAGGACTCGTGAAGCATAGGACCCTCATCGTTCTGCGCCTCCCTTTCTTGTAAGCGGAGCCAAGCTGCGAAGCTCCGGACCACGAAGCTGCGAAGCGATTGTCGATCTCCTCTTCCGTGGTACCGCGACTCGCTGGAAAGAGTCAAGGTTCTTACCGTCGCTCGCTGTGGAAATTAAAGTCAGAACCGTTCGCGGTAGCGGATGGGTGAAGTTGACGATGGCCCGCCGCGCGGTGTTCGCCGTTTCCTTCGTGACCTTCGTGTTCGCTCTAGCTGTTGCCGTTGCTTGGCTGTTACGTCCTGAGTCCGCCGCGGCGGAGCGGAAAGGATCTGATGTTGGTCCGTTGTCTTCCCTTTCCCCGTCCCCGATTTGTCCGACGTTTCATCCCGCAATTTGCTCAAACTTCGGGAGAACCGCTACGTCTAACCGCCGAAGACCGGGGTCCCCGCCAACTTGTCATCCCTTCGAAAGCTCAGGGCAGGCTCTGAGGCTGCCGAAGGATCCTGTGTTTTGTTCTGGCTGTTTGTTGCTGGGGTGGGAAGAAATTCCAATAAGGAGCAATTTCCAATGAAGCGTAGCCAAGCCGCGCTGAAAAGGATGGCGTTCTGCGTACTCTTCTTCCTGTCAGCACTTCCGATTGCCAAAGCAGCGGAACCGATCACGATCGCCATGACGGCCGATCGTTGGGAGACGAAGGAAAACGCGGAGTTCTTCCGCCAACTGGGCTTTTATCACGGCTTGATGCGACTGAACAGCGGCCATGCCGTACTGAAAGGCATCACGTTCAGCAATGGAACCATCGAGTTCGACGTAAATACGATTGGGCGGGGCGCACCCGGAATAGCTTTTCGAGAGCAAGACGAAAAGAATTTCGAGCTCGTATACCTCCGGCCTGATCCGGCCTGTCCGGCCTTTCATGCCTGCATACAATACACGCCGCAGACTCATGGTGTCCTGTTATGGGACCTGTTCCCGCAATATCAAACGCGGGCGGCGCTCCGGGAGAACGGGTGGAACCACATCAAGATGGTCGTATCCGGCCGGCGCATGAATGTTTTCGTGAACGATGCCACATCGCCCACGCTCGAGGTCGGAAGGTTAGAAGGAGACGCGATGAAAGGGGGGCTACACCTGGAGGGACCCGGCACTTTCGCAAACATCGTGATCACTCCCGATGCCGTCGACGGTCTTCCCCCGGAGGCGGCCAAAGATCCCACCGACGCGGATCGCGGCCTGATTCGGAACTGGCGTCTCTCAACTTTTTCCTCGCTGCCGAACGGTAAGGATCCCGTCTATCACGACATGCCCGGTGCTTCGCAGGAGTGGAAGACAATCAGCACGGAGCGGAACGGGCTGGTAAATATCAGCCGCGAGTATGGCCGGCCTTTGCCCGAGCCGAACCGAGCCGTAGCCTGGCTGAAGACCACGATAACTTCCGACAGGAAACAGGAGAGGAAAGTAGATATCGGATGGACGCGCGAAGTGTGGGTATTCGTGAATGGGAAACTGCAGTACGCCGACAAAAATCTGTGGGAGCAGGAAGGAGCCAGAAAATTTCCCGACGCGCGATGTTCACTCGAGAATGGTTCCTTCACATTGCCTCTGGAAGCGGGCGACAATGAGGTCGCAGTGGCAATCGCAAACAACTTCTACGGATGGGGATTCATGCTGCGCCTTCCTGACGCGGAAGGGTTTCACCTGGCAGCAAAGTCGACGCCACCGCTACAGCACTAAGCTTTCGTCAAACAGGCCAACTCCCGCGCGTGTCGGAGCTTGGAATGGAGTTGCGGCTGTTTGGCTGCTGCCTTAGCCGACCTCCCAATTCTGTCATTTCTGCTAGTGCCGCGCGTTCAAGGCCCACCCTAAAGTGTTTGTTTTGATGGCTCTGCTCTCTTCCCAGTTGCACCTGGAACTCGCCCACGTTTCCAGCATGTGCAGAAAACAAACGGGACGATGGCACCGCCGCGCGGGTGTATGCTTTTCGCTTCCTCAGGCACTTACAGCTTTTCCAGGAGGGTAGTCGCGTGAACAAACTGGTGGCGTTAGCACTGTTAGCGGGATTGTGGACACTAAGCGGCGCGACGGCGCGGGCCCAGACGACTTCGCCAAAAGAGAACACTGATCACGTGATCAGCGATCGCGATATAAATCTGTTGCGGAAAGATCTTCGTTCGCAAAGAAAACAACTGATTGCGGCCAACTTGAAACTGTCGGATGCGGAAGCGGCGAAGTTCTGGCCGGTTTACGACCAGTATGTGGCCGAGTTGATTGCGATCAACGACAAGAAGTTCGCGGTGATTCAAGACTATGCTGACAATTGGGGGAAATTAACTAATGAGCAGTCGCTGTTGCTTATCCGGCAATGGGCGGACTTTGACATTCAGACAACCCAATTACGGCAGAAGTACGTGCCGATCGTGGCCAAGGTGCTGGATGGAAAAAAGACAGCAACGTTCATCCAATTAGACCGGCGCATCGCCATGATGCTGGAACTCCAGGTAGTCTCGCAACTGCCGCTGGTGCAGGATCAGGATCGGTAGTACGGAACGTTTCCCAATCTGGCTTGGCAAAGAAAACGTCTCGTCTGTCTGCTATTTTCCCTGGTCTCCTATTCCGGTAGTCGAATCACCGGAGTCTCAGGTCGGCAGCAGACTCCGAAGTGCTGCCACAGTCGGAACCATGGGCTGGACGCGAGTGCTTCATCGTGCCTTCGGTTTGCAGCAGAGATATCGTGTGCGCTGAACGGTCTAATATCGGGAGCTTCGAACAGCTCCTCCAGCTGCTGGATGTCATCAATGATGCCCTCAATATCCATGCGTGACTAGTATATCGAAGGAACTCTGAATGCCCTGAAGACACTGGGACAGACCAACAGGCGCACGGCGGGTCACCGTCGCCCACCCATCGGCTACCTTCACCCCAGTCCGCCGCGGCGGACAAGCAGCCAAAACCAAACCCAAGATCCTTCGGCTTCGCTCAGGACGACAAAGCGCTCGCTGGGGACCCCGACCGCCGACGGTTCCGATTTTTAGCGAATCTTTCTCAAGTTTTGTGGGTTAGCACCGAACAGCTGGATATGACCGGTAGGAGGAACCATGCGCCGCCTGCCTCGCCTCGCTTTTGTCCCAATCTTCTGCGCCACCTTTTTGCTCGTCTTTTCACCTGCACGCGCGCAGGAGAGTGCCCAAAACAAAGACACAACGCTGACATCCGATGTAAACCTCGTCTCCGTGTACTTCACCGTGCGCGATTCGCACAAGCGCCTGCGCGACGATCTTGACCAGCAGCAGTTTCAAGTGCGTGAAGACGGCCGGCTGCAAACCATCAAGTTCTTCTCGCACCATTCGGATGTGCCGCTGAACGTCGGCGTCCTGCTGGATACCGGCACCAGCACGCCGGCCACGCTGGCGTTTGAGGCGGAGGCAACCGGCATGTTCGTCGAACGCGTAGTCAGGCCAACCGATCTGGCTTTCCTGGTGAGCTATGCCAATCGCATTGAGACGCTGCAGGTGCCAACCTCTGACGTAGCGCTGCTGAAAGACCAGGCGCAGACGATTCGCGCGACTGGTCCGGTGGAGGTTTCTCTGCCCGCAGGACGCATTCCGTTTCCCGGTCCGCGCATGCCGATCCCGGGTGTTCAGCTCCCCGGCGTTCCGACTCCGCAACGCAACCGTGACCGCCCGGCTCGCCTCTCTGACTCAGTGCGCTTCTCGATATTTCATTACCTAAAGCGGGAGACGGGGCGCAAAGCGCTGCTGATCGTTGCGCTCTCGGACGACCAGCACAGCGAATCGACGCTCGAAGACGCGCTGATCGCGCTGCAGCAAAACGATGTGATCGCCTATGTGGTGCAGGTAACGGATGGGCCGCATGATAACTGCGACGTATTTCACATCTTCAGTGAAGGCAAGCTAAGAAAGCTGGC
>DATMPC010000037.1 GCA_035567895.1 Terriglobales bacterium
CAGCCTTACGCGCGCGAACGAAGTGACCATTCGCCAGCTTCTCTCGCATACGTCTGGTTATCAAGACTATTGGCCGCAGGACTACGTGATGCCCATGATGCTGCAGGCAGTTACGGCAGAGAAGATTCTAGACATATGGGGGCACAAGCCTCTTGATTTTGAGCCCGGAACGAAGTGGCAATACAGCAACACGAATTACGTCATTGCCGGGGTGATCGTCGAAAAGGTCAGCGGCGAGCCGTTGCTTCAATTTCTGCAGGAGAAAATATTTGCGTCTCTCAATATGAAGAGCGTGGCAGACACTGACAAGACCAAGCTCGGCGACACCGATCCCACCGGATACTTGCGTTATGCACTCGGGCCGTCGCGCCCAGCACCCAAGGAAGGAACCGGCTGGCTCTTTGCCGCGGGCGAATTGGCTATGTCTGCGGAGGACCTGGCTAGGTGGGACATTTCAATCATCGATCAGAATTTGATGAGCCCCGAGTCCTATCGGGAGTTTGAAACCGAAGTCCTGCTGAAGAACGGCCTGGGAACCCGTTATGGACTCGGCGTAATGGTCCGCTCAGAGTTTGGCCATCGAGAGTTGTCCCACGATGGCGAGGTTTCCGGTTTCACATCAGATAATCTTGTGTTTCCGGACGAGCGTGTTGCCGTGGTTGTGCTCACAAACCAGGATGCCGCCGCTGCTTCGGAAGCGATTGCCACGGGCATTGCACCGCTGCTGCTCGCCAGCGACGATCCGGCGACTCCGCAAAAGCTTGCACAAGCACGGCAGATCTTCGACAGTTTACAACACGGCACGATTGACCGTTCGCTTTTCACCGACAATGCCAATTTCTATTTCAATGAGCAGGCGCTAAAGGATTTTGCTAGTAGCTTAGGTCCGCTCGGTACCCCGACAGAATTTATCCAGACTCGTCAAGCGTTGCGCGGGGGGATGAAGCTGCGCGCGTACACGGTCAAGTTTCCGAAATCGGAGTTACGCGCCTGGACCTACGAAATGCCGGACGGCAAGCTCGAACAGCTCCAAATCGCGCCTCTGGATTAGGGCGGTTCTGTGAATTTTGCTCGCACCAAGCACACCAGTTTCAAACTGGAGGTAGGCGACGGGTGTCAGCGTTGCGGGAGTCGAAACCGTGGGACGACCGGGATTCGCGTCTGGCGCATCTGCTGCCGCTGATTGCGCGGAAGCAGATTGAGCAAATGACTTAACTGAGCCGATGCATAACAGAATCGTCGGCACCAAGAGAAGGAGTCCACGCCGCGCGAACATTTTCAGTGCGAACGGGGCGCCGCGTACCAGACGTAATAAGTTCCAAGTCCTGTTAGCAAGACTACCCACCACAGGGCCAGCTCAATCCGCATCCACAGCTTCCAGCGCTGGAACCGCCACGAATGGGGAAGGATGTTCGTTCCGGCGACCAACAGGATGTACAGCCCGAAAACCTCAGCCAAAGCCCCGAGGACACCGTGGGCGGCGGCAATGGCGTAGCTTCGTTTCCAGAGATGACTGGAGAGTCTCGGCACAACTCGCACGCGTAGAGATGGCCACATCACTAGAGCAATCATCGGGAGGTTGAGGATCAGCACTACAGCTTGGCAAGCGCCGTGCGCTGAGTAGCGTTTCGTTCGAGCTAAGTAGGCCCCAACGAGCAGTGCGACGCCCATCGCGACTTGGATTACGAGATTCAGGTC
Organism: Terriglobales bacterium; assembly: GCA_035567895.1. NCBI lineage: Bacteria > Pseudomonadati > Acidobacteriota > Terriglobia > Terriglobales > Terriglobales bacterium. The sequence goes on from DATMPC010000037.1 coordinate 1,699, forward strand.
TGCAATGAAACTGGCCCAGGTTCCAAGGAGTCCTTTCATAAATCCCTTCCTGTTGCGCTTCCGTCTGCTGTCGCTCTTCCAAATCTGCTGCACACTTCTAAATCCGAAAACACAAAGGGCCCGGCTTCGTTCGTTGAGGCCGAGACCCTTGTTGAGCCTTTGTTTGTAGGGCGCTAGCCGACGCCTAACCGCCGTAGTTATCGACGATCGCTTCTTCTGCGACTTTTGTTTAGTCTTGGCCCGCCGCTCGATTTCTCATTGACCCGGCCCGCCTTCACCGAATCACTGACAGCTCGCAACGTCGTTGTATGCATCATCTGAGGTGCATGCATGCTGTTTGGCAGCCGCCGCCAGCGCCTGGTTATTCCGCAGAATCCAGAGTCCCTCGCGGTTCGTGATGTAAACCAGGTTGCGTGCTTCATCATCGAGGGTGCTTGTGACCCCGGAGAAACTTAGAACGGTCCGAGGATTTGCCAGATCGCTCAGGTCCAGTACCTTTACAGTCCTCGTCGACGGAGGCGGAGCGGCTGCCATCGAGTCACTGTCCGGCCCTTCAGCGAGAGCGAGTCCGCTGCTGACCATTTGCAATCTGCCAGTGGACGCCTCATTAGGCCACGCCAAGCGCTTGATGACCTTCGGTTGGCCCGGATTCGTGACGTCTACGACCGTGACACCCTCATTCGAGTTCGCACTGATGTACAGGTACTGCTTGTCGCCGTTCTCGTGCAGGTCCATTTGGCTTGTCAGAGATCCCGACAGAGTTAAGTGCGCGACTACAGTCGCCGGCTGCTCGGAGGGCTTAGCGGCTCGATGTTTCGCATCAGCGCCTGGCGTCGTCGCAGCGAAAAACGCTAGAAGCACTAACGCTCGGATGCGTTCTTTTGCGATTGTTTTGTGAATTATTTGCATTGATTTCTCCTTCCATCCTCAAAATCGTTTCATCTAGTAAGACCGCCGACTTGCGCTTGTTATTCCGGCCGTTCGAATACGTCAGACGTCAGGGCGCAAGGTTCCTAGAGACGCCACATTGGGTCCGCTCAGGGTCGTTCCCGTTCCTTGTTCGATCGGGTTCGGTGGCAGCTACGACTGCCGCAACGTCGATTAGAAGATCCTGAAGGGCTAATTCAGACCGCGATTGAAATATTTCTTGATCAACTTTCATCTCGACTCCAATCTATTTAATAAGTTCATGAGTTGTCTGAGTTGCTTGTAATCCAAATGACTGCTACAGACAGGAGCGGCCGCGGAGATATTCAGAAAGAGAGGATTTCTTTGGCGAAGTACCCACGGAATACCGGAGCTTATTCATACCCGGCGAATTCCTCGGCGCGGATGTCCTCCTCAGAGATTCCTGAGCTGATGAGCATCTGGCGCACGCCGGTAACCATGGCAGAAGGGCCAGCAACGTAGTAGATCGGAGCATTCAGATCCGGAATCCACTTGGATAGCATTGCGATCGAAATTCGGCCCGTCTCGCCCTGCCAAGGCGTTCCCACTTTCTGGGGTTGTGTGACCGTGCATATGAATTTGTAGCGCTTGTTGTATTGCTCCATTTCCCGCAACTCTTCGAGGAA
>DATMPC010000038.1 GCA_035567895.1 Terriglobales bacterium
TGCAGGTCACTCTCAGACTCGATGGCCAGCTGGGAAAGATTGTACCGGTGCGGCTGGAGACTCGCGTCACCGAACTCGGGACCCTCGAAGTCTGGTGCGTATCCCGCGACGGTCAGCGCTGGAAGCTCGAGCTGAATATTCGCGAAAAGACCAAGCGGTGAGTCGTCAGTGTCTTCTCGTTATCTGATTGGAATCGATCTTGGCACGACAAATTCTGTCGTGGCGTACCTCGACACTCAGAACACCGCTGATGCGTCTTCCCTTATTCGCGTGTTCCCCGTGCCGCAGTTGGTGGGACCAGGCGAAATCGGCACGCTTCCCGCACTTCCTTCGTTTCTTTACTTCCCCACTGAGGATGAGTTGTCTGCCGGCGGCGTGAGCGCTACCTGGAATGAGCACCCGCCAATGGTCACCGGTGTGCTCGCGCGCGAACAGGGAGCGCTTGTGCCAAGCCGCCAGGTGTCATCAGCGAAGTCGTGGCTTTCCTATCCTGGCGTGCATCGTCGCGCCAAGATCCTGCCGGCGCAAGCGGAACCGCCGCAGCCGATGATTTCCCCCGTCGAAGCATCCGCGCGCTACCTCATGCATCTGCGCGACGCCTGGAACGGCGTAATTGGGACTGATGAAGAAACGCGTTTTGAGCATCAGGAAATCGTCCTCACCGTTCCAGGTTCGTTCGATGAGGAAGCGCGTGAGCTGACGGTCGAAGCCGCCCGCAGTGCCGGGCTCGAGAAGTTCACTCTGCTCGAAGAACCATTGGCCGCGTTTTATGCGTGGATCGCGGCAAATCGACACGTGCAGGCCGGGAGTAATGAACACCTCCGCGATGGCGAACGTGTTTTGATTTGCGACATCGGCGGTGGCACGACTGATTTCAGCCTGATTCACGCTCGCCTCGTCGGTGGCGAGTGGCAGTTTGAGCGAACGGCCATCGGCGAGCACCTTTTACTGGGCGGCGACAATCTCGATTTTGCGCTCGCCCGCTACGTGGAGAAGAAGCTCAAAGACGTCAGACTCACGCTGCGACAGCGTTATGCATTACGCCGGACCTGTTGTGTGTCGAAAGAGCGGCTGCTGAATGATTCGTCCTTGGAGCGCGTGCCAGTCACGATCTTGGGTAGCGGCCGTGCTGTCATCGGAGACGCCCTCAGCACTGACCTGACCCGCGAGGAAGTCCTGCAGGTTCTGACGGACGGCTTCTTGCCAATTACGGCACCTCATGAGATGCCGGCAATTGGCACGCCAACGGGATTGCGCGAACTCGGTCTACCCTACGCCAGCGACCCTGCCATCACCAAGCACCTTGCTGCATTTTTGATCCAAGCTGCTGACGCCATGGATGGCACGTCTGCAAATCAGCGTATGGCTCGACCCGATGCCGTGCTCTTTAATGGCGGCTTCTGTGCGCCAGCTGTGACTCGCGACAGGATTGTCGAGGCCATTTCCGCCTGGTTGGGCGGAACGCAAAGCGGCTGGTCGCCCAAGCTCCTCAACAACGACGAGGTAGATAGTGCTGTTGCTCGTGGTGCTGCTTACTACGGCCGTGTACGGCGCGGCACCGGTTTGCGCATCAGAGCCGGCAACGCTCGCACCTATTACATCGGGCTGTGCTCGGACCACGGTCTCCAGGGCATTTGTGTTTTGCCTGCTGGGGTGGAAGAAGGCACCACACTTCCTCTGCTCGATCGCGAATTCTCTGTGCTGGCCAACCGCCCGGTGTCTTTTACGCTTTACAGTTCGCATACACGGCACGATGCACACGGCGAAGTCGCTGCACTGGACGAAGCGAGCGTACATCGTCATCCTCCGCTAGTGACCTTGCTGCGGTACGGAAAGAGGCGTGATGTGTACGTGACAATACACCTCAGAGCCAGTTTCACTGAGGTTGGTACGCTCGAACTCTGGTGTGAATCGCGGCAGACGCCGCATCGCTGGCGCTTGCAATTCGAACTGCGCGGCGAAGAAGCACAAGCGCAGCAAGTCGATACGGTCAAACCGCAGCCCGTGCTGGAACCGTCTTCGGATCTCACAACTTCCGATGCAAATTTCGAATCTGCTGCGCAACTGATCCAAAATGTTTTTGGAGGCTCGGCGCACGACGCTTCCCTCGCACCCGAGGCCCTCGTCGGTCAGATGGAAGCAGTGCTCGGCGCAAAAAGAGACTCGTGGCCCCTCTCGGCCATTCGCCGGTTCTGCGATGCACTCATCGAGGTTGCCGCTGGTCGCAAAAAGTCCTCCCGCCATGAGATGCGTTGGCTTAATCTATCTGGCTTCTGTTTGCGTCCGGGCTTCGGCGCGCCAGGTGATGATGCGCGCGTCAACCGCCTGCGAACCATCGCCTCGAACGACCTTGCCTTTGTAGACGATCTGCAATGTCAGGTCGGAGTGCTGGTGCTGTTGCGTCGGATCGCCGGCGGCATCAATGCCAGCGAGCAGCTTGCGTTGTATCGCAGCCATACTAGCCCTCCTGGGAGCAAGAAGAAGCGCATCAACCGCCAACTCGAGTACGAGAAGTGGCGCCTCCTTGCGAACCTTGAGCACTTGCAAGCCAGCATCCGTGCGACTCTAGGCCGTGAGTTGATGGCGAAGATCAGAAAGGAACCTGGAGATGCAATTTGGCTATGGTCGCTGGGCCGGCTGGGTGCCCGCATTCCCCTGTATGGGCCGCTGCACGCAGTGGTGCAACCTGAAATCGCCAGCGAGTGGTTGAAAGCGCTACTGGACCTATCCACGCTCACGGCCGTGACGGATTCCACTATGATGCTGATCACGCGGCGAACCGACGATCGCTCGCGTGACATCGATGAGGCAATTCGCGAACAAGCAATTTCCCGGTTTATGGCGCTTGGGATCGCCGAAGAAACCATCCGGCTTGTATCAAGGTACGTCCCTCCCGAACGGGCGGACGCCGTTCGCAGCTTTGGAGAATCGCTGCCGCCCGGCTTGCAAGCTGTCAGCTCTTCCAACTGCTTGCTGTCAGTACCCGCGTTGCATATCTCCGGTTCGAGTCTTTCGAAACCGGCGTAATGATCCACGGGAGCATGCTTCTCTGGAGAAATGTAGCTGAAAATTCCTTCTTGCAGGTCATCGTCGCCGCGCCTTAGCCCGCCGGCTGGAAGTGGGCACGGTGCGGATTAACCAACATGCAATTAGTTAGCAACGCGTTCGTGCCCGCTACCGCCTACAAGACGTCGGGCATTGGAGTCGAGTTCGGTGAAGAAGGTCTTTGGGAGTTTTGCCATCTTCAAGTGATCGCCACAAAACAATGATCTGACCATGGCGGCTTACCACAGCGGAGATCCAGCTCTCCTGTGAGAGTTGCGCTCGCGTGGCGAAACGAATTCCACGAGACTCGCGGTAGTTTTAGCTCGTCACAGGTCGGTGCCAGGGCATGGTTGTATAGGTTTTTGGGCCAGAGGTGGTTCCCTGGGTTGTACAGAATACGAGGTAGTCTGGCGCAGTGTGAAGGCATAGAGCTCGGTGTAACACTAGCACCCGAGATAGTGCCACGCTCATTGGAATCACTCGCCGGCTGCTGCGCGTTTGGACTCCCAAACCGGCCGTCGGAGTAATCTGAGAGATTTCAAGGCGCCCTCGTTGGAAGTCGACGCGGTTCCACCTGAGTGCAAGAATCTCGCCGATTCGCACACCGCTGAGAATAGCCGTTAGAACGACAGTGCGGAACAGTTCCTGATGCTTTGTGAGGAGGCTTTGAACTTGTATAGGTGTAAGGAATGGCTTTGCGCTCGCCGATTTGAACTCCAGGCGCCGGTGCTGAAACAGCCTTCATCAATACTCTTCGTAGCCCGAACTCTATTCGAGTTCGGGCCAGAGCCGCTGCTTCTTGCTCTCAAACTTTCAACTAAACCCGGAGAATCGTCCGTTGAGGAAAATCGCTGGACTTTTTGCAGCCCACTGCGCGGCAATTAACTTGATTGGTTTCCTGGCTTCGAATACAAACTGACCAGACGCGCGACCAGGACTGCAAGGAAGAGTTGACCACCAACACCTTCGACGATTGCGATACCGCGCGCCACGTCCGCTCGCGGCACGATATCGCCATAGCCGAGCGTTGCCAGTGTAACGAAGCTGAAGTAGATGGCGCTGGCTTGGGAAAACTCGCCCGGGAAGGAAAACGTGCCTGGTTTCATCTGTTCGAGAACCCAATACAAAAGACCTACGTAGATACCTGCCAGCATATAAGCGCTGAGGGCTGCGAACAGATGCTCCGCGTCAACCTGCGTAGCGCCGATTGCGAAGCGTAATGCAGCCACAGCGGCAAGCAGCCCAATAAGCGTCCAGATTCCGAGGGCCACCTCGGATAGGACGCGATGATCAAG
>DATMPC010000039.1 GCA_035567895.1 Terriglobales bacterium
CGTCCGATGCGCCGAACATTGTGTCTGGCATCGAAGGTCCACCAACCGCCTCCCAGGTAAACTTCAAACCAGGCGCTGAAGTCCATCGGACTTGGGGCCACGATCACACCGATGTCGCCCAGGTATCCGGTTGCATAGCGCGCGGGAATGTTCAGCGCTCGGCAGAAAGTGATGGCAAGATGCTGGAAATCTCGGCAAACTCCCACGCGCTCGGTATAGACTCCCAGCGCGGTTCGAATGGGGCTGGAGAATTCATATCCGAAACTGACTTTGCTGTGTACCCAATTGCAGACTGCCTGAACCCGTGCCCACCCCCGGGGAGCGTTCCAGAATAATTCCGCGGCAGTGTTGGACAACAGGTCCACTTCGCAATACCGGCTGTTCATCAGATAGGGCAGGACATTCACAGGAAGGCTATCGATCGGAATCTCCTCGGCATCCAGGCACACTTCATCCGGCGTGCCTGGATCTTCAATCAGGGTTGAATTCTGAAATCGAATCCTGCCATTGGGAGCCACGAGACGACAAGCATTGTTGCCAAAGCTGTCTTCATAGCTCTCGACCTTCACCAGGGGATCGGTTTGCAACTCGTCTGGCTCTCGTAAATCTCTGGTACGCGATGGGTGCACGCTCAGTAGCGTAATGATCGGCACTTCTCCCACCGTTTCGAACTGGATGTCATAGCCGAGGCGAATCAGCATAAACGTCGGATTTTCTCGTGCCTGGGGATGCTTGCGACACTGAGATGCGAAAAACTACCACGTAGTCTGGTCGATCTTCTACGTTTTTTATTGCTGGTCCGGATCATAATTCGAAATGAGTAATCGGTGTATCATGCGGTAGCTTCTCACTAGGGGACAAATTGACATACTGTTTGGGCATTGTTACGCAACAGGGGCTGGTGTTGGCCTCGGATTCGAGGACAAACGCAGGTTTTGATCAGGTCAACGTGTGTCGCAAGATGCATCGCTTTGTTCAGCCGGGCGAAAGAGTCTTCGTAATTTTGACCAGCGGCAGTCTCTCGATCAGCCAATCGGTGATCACTCTGCTGGGAGATGATTTCGATTCCGGGCGAGGTCTTGCTCAAGCCAACTCGCTCTACGATGCCGCCCGCATTGTAGGAGACTGTGTTCGCAGGATCTCCGACATTGACCGGGCTTCACTCGAGCGCGACTCGTTCAGCTTCAACGTTCATTTGCTCCTTGGGGGGCAAGTGAGGGGACAGGAGCCGAACCTGTACTTGATTTATCCCCAAGGAAATCCTCTGGCGGCAACCGAGGATTCTTTGTACCTGCAACTGGGGGAATGCAAGTATGGCCGGCCGATCCTTGATCGCGGGATCCAGTCCACAACGTCTCTGGAAGTTGCGGCGAAATACGCCCTTCTGTCGCTGGATGCGACCATGCGTTCCAATGTGACCGTAGGGCCGCCGTTCGATCTGTTGCTGTACACGAAAGATAGCCTCGACATTACCCGCTATCGCCGGGTTTCGGCCGGGGACAGGGACCTGAACCTCATCCACTCCAGCTGGGAGCAGTCTCTCCGGAGGGCGGTCGAACAGTTGCCTGACATTGAATTCCAACCTTCCGGTAACGAAAAGCCTGCGGAACGCATCGAAGTTGGGCGATCCCGGGGATAAGACTTGTCTCGGCGCGGTCTGCGCGGTTTCTTCAATGACCCGCATCGTTTTTCTCGATCCGCGGACCGCCATCTGATGCGCTATCCTTGCGGGGATCGGGGCGCCAACCATGATTATAGAAACCAGTGCGGCGAGTGCCGGCGGGGCAGAAGGCCTTCGCCACTACTTTCTCAACGGCGCTTACGACGAGATGTTCCGCTCCCTCGACCATCCGCGAAAACAATACCGGCCCCTTCACAACCTGCTCTTGAACCTGGGGCCCGACGAACTGCGGCGCAGCAAACACGAGGCCGATCAATCGTTCTTCAACCAGGGAATCACGTTCACCGTCTATGGGGGCGACAAAGGCACCGAGCGCATCTTTCCTCACGACCTTCTGCCTAGGATTATTACCGCTGCCGAATGGGAAAAAATCGAGCGCGGACTCACCCAGCGGATCACGGCCCTGAATCTTTTCCTCAGAGACGTCTATCACGAAGCCAAGATCATCGCCGACGGCGTGGTTCCTGGCAGCATCATTTACACCTGCAAACATTACCGTCGTGAAATGCGCGGCATTAAAGTTCCACGCGACGTATACGTCACAGTCGTCGGTACGGATCTGATTCGCAATCCGGAGGGAAACTTCGTCGTTCTGGAGGACAATCTCCGCGTACCCAGCGGCGTCTCGTACATGCTTACGAGCCGCAAAGTGATGAAGCAGATATTTCCGGGATTGTTCCAAAAATGCCGGGTGCGGCCGATTGAACAATACAGCCAGGCCCTGCTTTCTACTCTGCGATCCCTCGCCCCCGAAGGCCGTCCCGAGCCCACCGTTGTTTTGCTGACGCCGGGCGCCTACAACTCGGCGTATTTTGAGCATACCTACCTGGCTCGGCAGATGGGCATTGAACTCGTCGAAGGCCGGGATCTCGTGGTCCACGACAATATCGTTTACATGCGGACCACGTTCGGTCTGCAGCGCGTGGATGTGATCTACCGGCGAATCGACGACGATTATCTCGATCCTCTGGTTTTCGAAAGCGGTTCGGCGCTCGGCGCCGTGGGCCTGTTCAACGCCTATCGCGCCGGCAATGTTGCCTTTGCCAACGCTCTCGGCACCGGAGTTGCCGACGACAAAGCGATCTACGCTTATGTGCCACAAATCATTCGGTATTACCTTGACGAAGATCCCATTCTCGAAAACGTCGAAACCCTTCTGCTGTCGGATCCCAGTCAACGCGCGCATGTCTGCGAGAGGTTGGATCAGTACGTCGTAAAGGCAGTGGGTGAGTCCGGCGGTTATGGCATGCTCATTGGCCCGCATTCGACCGAAGAAGAGCGAATCCAGTTTCGCCAGAGAATTCAGGCGCAACCGCGTAACTACATCGCGCAGCCGGTCATCAATCTCTCCACCGCGCCCTGCTTTGTGGACGGCACCATCGAACCGCGGCACGTCGACCTCCGGCCCTATGTTCTGTACGGCGAAAAAATAGTCATCGTTCCCGGCGGTCTTACACGAGTCGCTCTCCGAAAGGGTTCGCTGGTGGTGAATTCGTCGCAGGGCGGCGGATCAAAAGATACGTGGGTGTTGCAAAACTAGATTTTTGAAGAACCGGACGAAGACTTGAAAAATGGTGGCAGAATTCCATGCTCTCACGAGTTGCTGACAGCCTTTATTGGATGAGCCGCTATTTTGAGCGGGCAGATAACGCCGCGCGCGTGCTGGAGGCGACCTACGGTCTGATCCTCAATCCCGCCAAGTTTTCCACCGAAGAGCGCTGGTATCGCGCGGTTTCCTCGCTTGCTCCGGGGCCGGCCTCTGGGGACGTCGATCCCCAGCGTGCGCTGTTCCTGTTAGTGGCGGATCCCGAAGGGGCTTTTTCGATTGTGAAGTGCATCAGCGGTGCTCGCGAGAACGCTCGGCAAGTCCGGGAGGAGATCAGTTCGGAGATGTGGGAGCACTTGAACCGACTCTTTCATGCGGTGACCGGGCCCAACCTGCAGCCCGGCGATGATGCGGGAGCGATGCGGGCGGTTCGACTGGTTCGCGAAGGGTCGTACCGCTTCAAGGGAGTCACCGACGCTACGATGAGTCACGACGAGGGCTGGCACTTTATCCAACTGGGCAAATACATCGAGAGAGCCTCGAATCTCTGCGTTTTGCTCGACGCCTATTTTGTCGTGGATAAACATGCAGATGATTTGGATTGGGTGGGGCTGCTAAGCAGTTGTGCAGCATTTGAGGCCTATTGCAAAGCTTGCACTGCGGAACTCAGACCGGACAGAATCGCAGACTTTCTCCTGTTGAAGCCCGAGTTTCCCTATTCCGTACGGTATTCGTTGGACCAAATGCATCACGCACTCACTTCGATCAGCACGCTTTCCTTGAGCCGCAGAACCGAAAAGATCGAAAGATTGATCGGCCGCTTGCGATCGATGGTGGCTTATGTGCAGGTCAGCGAAGTGATGCGCGGATTGCATAAGTATCTTGCCGGAATCATCGAACAATGCCGCGATCTGCACGCCGCGGTGCACGAAGTGTATATCGAATATCCGATCGATGTTGCCTTCGAGTCCTGATGTTCTACGCCATTCGACATTTCACGCGCTATCGTTACAGCCGCGCCGTATGGCAAAGCATGATGGAAGTTCGCATGCATCCGAGGAGCGAGGGAAACCAGCGCTGCTTCGTTTTTCAGCTCTCGGTAAATCCACGAGCCCGCATATTTGGCTATACCGATAGCTACGGAAATCTGGTACACCACTTCGACTTGCCTTCGAGGCACGAACAACTGACCATCATCTCTGACTCGCTCGTAAATATTGATGCTCAGCCATCGATCCCCGAGTTCATGGAGCAAGAAAAGTGGATCGAACTCGAGGAGCTCGTCGAAAAGAACGACTACTGGGACGTGCTCATGCCCAGTCATTTTGCCCGTTCCTCCCCGGAGCTTGAGGATTTGGCTCGGGAGATTGGCGCGAGCGAGCGGAAACGGCGGAGTCCTCTGGCATTCCTAAACGATATCGTCGCTGGCGTGCACAATAGTTTCAGTTACGTAAAGAAAAGTACTTCCGTAAATTCGCCCATCGAGCATGCCCTTCGATCGCGACAGGGAGTATGTCAGGACTTCGCGCACATCATGATTGCGCTTGTTCGAAATGCCAGAATCCCCTGCCGTTACGTGAGCGGATACCTTTATCAAGGCGGCGAGAGTGGGCACCCCGCGGCCGACGGCGCGACGCATGCATGGGTGGAAGCCCTCCTTCCAGACCTGGGCTGGGTGGGCTTCGATCCAACCATTAATCGCCCGGTTGCGGAAAAGCATATTCGCACGGCGGTTGGTCGCGATTATGCCGACGTGCCCCCCACGATGGGCGTGATGAAAGGAAAGGCGGACACCCAGTTGCAGGTTCGAGTTCGGGTGACACCCTCCCAGGCGGTTCTTCCTCCTGACGAGGAATTTGCTGCAGACGAAGAGTGGTCTCAGTTTCTTGAAGAGGACCAGCAATCGCAATTGGTCGAAGCTGAGCAGCAACAGCAGCAGTAAACCAGTCGGTCCCTACCCTACCCTTCCCTACGCTCCGCTTCGAATCGTTCACCAAACCCTGACTGACAGCGAGCTTCCCGCCTCTCTGGCTTACCGATGAGTGTCGGTCCTCGGCCTACAACGCTTCGAGGAAGTTAATCAAATCCTGCATTTGCTGCTGCGTCAGGCCGATCTGGAACCGGTGGTTGTAAAAATTAACGACTTGCTGAAGATTCGCTGCAACTCCGTTATGAAAGTACGGGGCGCGCGCGGATAACCCTCGCAAGATAAGTCCCTTCCCTCTTCCAATATCGCTGCATTGACCGCTGATCAGCGCTTTGCCCGGATCGGTCGTGTAATAGCTGGTCCCGGCCAGAGGCCCTTGCGTGCACGCTAACTCAAACACAGGTAAGGTCGGGGCTTGCAATTGCTGAAGTCCGGCAATAATGTTCGGATCCGTTTCGTAGATCAGGGAGCGACTCGTCCCTATATCCAGCGGCAACGGGAAGGAGTGATTTCCGACATTGAACGTATCGTGGCAAGTGGTGCAGGTTCCCACAATCTGCTGAGTGCCGGTGGTTAACCCTGGGACGTTGCTGATGGTCAGGGGTTGGGTGTTGAAAATCTGCTCGCCGCGGGCAATCGAAGCTTGCTTCGGATTGCGCGAGTTTTCAAAGGATGTGTAGATCGTAAACGCGTTCGGATTAAACCCTTCCCCTCCTGGATCTGCGCCCAGAGAATCATTGATTCCGGGATAGTAGGGTTGCGTAGACAGGTATTCCGCTCCCCCATTGGCTTTTTTCGACAGACTCCCCGCTGCGAAATCGAACAGTTGCGCGGAATTCAGCGCCAGTTCAAAGCTCACGATCTGGCTGAGTTGTGCGGCCGTTGGAGGCTGGGTGCCCTGCGCGTGACCCATGGTCGCGTCGATCGCCTGTTGCGTCAGGTCGCTATTCAGATTCGCGCCGAAGGTTTGTGCCTTGTTCAGAGGCAGTGAGAAGGATTCTCGCCCGTCGAACATCATCGCGCTCAAGAAACCGAGATTGGTGGTTGGCAAAGGCCGTCGGTAGACCGAAACGATCTGCTGCCCTTGAGCGTCGGTCGTGAGCGCGCAACCATACGGATCCTGAACGGCCGTAATGGTAAATTGCGGAGGCAGTGAATCCGTCGTATTAGGTGGAACGGTCAGCGGAATTCGAATCAGCCCGTTGTTCAAAACGAGACTGTTGTTGATCGGGCCTGTAGGACAAGTGGAGCCGTCGAACTGCGCAAACAGTGGATCCTTGCCTCGCGTGAAAAAGTATCGGAGTTGCGCATTGACCGCACTCAATCCAAATGCGTCACTCGGTTGATGGCAAGTTTCGCAGGTCCTGCCGTTCGTGCCCAGGCTTTGAAAGAACGGCCCACTCAAGTCAACGCTCCCTGCACTACTATATGTGCCGGAAAAGCCGTTGAAGTTGAAAAATGGAAAAAGATTGTGAAGGTAAACGTCTGCGATAGCAGAACCCGTGCCAAGGGTGACGAGACCGAGAAAACAAACCACGAGGCGCCTTCGGATCGTGCTGTTCACCGCACTGCGAAATTGCTCACGTAAGTTCCGAACGAGAGAAACGGTGCGCGAGTTGTCAGACATTGCGTGCTCCTTAGGTTTGAATTCGTTCTTGCGGTCAGGTGATGACTTACTTTGCGAATCGTCGAAACCCACTTCAAATCGTTGCTTGTAGAGCATTCTCAGCCGGTCCGCGATGCAGGCGAGCGTCCAACCCCGCTCTCTGCCCCACCCAAGTTCCGCAGAACGGGGTGGAATTATCGCTTCACCTTGAATATCGAAAACGGATGGAAAAACACGACAAACGCCACAAATTGTTTTTCGGGCAGGTTGTGGAATCGCCCGCTCACTGCGTTTGGTGCATTGGGCTCAGGGTGGGCCCCTCGAGCAATGGCTGGCGGCTGTTGAAACGGTGCCGTCGTCGATGGGATTATTCGCCATCCCGTGTCGTCTTTTGTTCGATGTTTCCGATTACCTGAGTAGAACCGGCGATATCCGATCCTTTCCGGACGAAATTCGCGGCCTAGCACTTCGCAATCGGCAATTGGTAGTTCGCGTCAAGACGCAGCCGGCATCCCTGGCAGGAGAAAACAAATGAGCTTACTCAAAGGATATGACGACGTGGTCGAGGAAGTAAAAGCGAAGGAAATAGCGAGACGGCGCGCCCTGGCACTCCGGAATCTGATTCCTGATGTGGACTCGGCGGTCGCCACCTCGATGAGGATGGACATTCTGGGGAAGGGCTTAGATGTGTATGGCTTCATACTGAACGGGATTGAAGCAGCCCAAAGAGTTCAGGAGACCATAGCGGTCGTACGATCTACCCGGTTGCTGAGCGAGTCAGAATCGGCTCTGGCGGCTCTGAAGGAAACTGCGGAAGTCGCGAAAGTATCAGAAGCCGTTGAAGGGGGAGAATCGATCATGGAGGCCGAGCGCTTTTTGTTTGCGGCCAATGTCTTGGGAGTACTCACGACCTACGTCGGAGTGTGGATGAGCATAGCCGGCGCATGGGCCGCAGCCAAGGCCGATATCTTGACGGACAATAGCGCGTCTGGCGCCAGCCGCGGCGTCGTGTTAGGAGGCAATGACTGTGGTCCTCACTACGTAAGCCAGTTTTGGATGTTTTCGAACCCCAGCTATCCGGCTTATCGGGAAGTCGAGCCCACCGCAAGAAACATGTACAATATTGGACTGGTCGCCGGTTACGGCGCGGGGAAGAGTCTGACGCGCAATCAGAAAGGCAACCTCTTTCGCTACATTCATGAGAACATGACGAACGCCACGCGGGGAATGTATTCGGGGAATTTCAAGGACTGGACTCTGAAGAAGAAACAGGACTACTACATCGACTGCGGCGCTATCTTCCGAGCCAATGTCCTCGCAGACTGATTCATGGTTGGGCCAGGCTCTTTCCAGAACCGCTCGTAGCAGTGGGTTGTCAGCTCAGACACCAGAGCTTGTTTGACGGTTAAAGCACTCGAGAATCCTGAGAATTCACCCGGGCTCAGAAATCCAAGCTCAGAGGTGCGCGCTTCCCGGTGTTGGTACAGGAATCAGCGAGGAGAAAACGATTCAGCGATGGAATCGAGTTCACTTCGGTAGAAATTGAAGGGCAGCTTCGGCCAGCATGCCGGCCAGATCCTTTTTAAAGTTGCGACTGCCCAGCCACGCGAGTTGCTTTCGAAGGTCCTTGGCGTCTTGATCCTTAGCCCGCTGAGCATCTTTCCTCAGCCTTGCGAGCTGCGCGGCCGCCTGCTTCGGTGCCGTCCTTTCATGTTCCATCGACTCTTTGGAATAGGAAATCCTTTCGACTTCGTCGGGATGCTGCTGCATTGCGGCAAGGGGGTTGAATGGGGCTTTCACCTTCGCCAGTTCTTCAAAGAGGAACCTTTGGTCCACCGCAAGCTGGTTCAAGATACGGAGAACCTGCGGACTGCTCTGGAAAAAACCCATCGAGCTGCTCAACGGGCCTTTGAGTTCACCGTACGAATAATAATCTGCCCGAAGACCACGCCCCTTCGTCTCGGAGATATAGATGTTTGTCAGGATTACCGCCAGAAACTCTTCCTCATCCTGATAGCCAGAGAGACCGGCCAAGAGCTTATCTTTGTGCGGAATCAGCCAAGACGCTGCCCGATGCGCGTGAACCAGCTCGTGAAACATCACTTGATCCGGCTCTTTACCATAGGAGTGGTGCTTGCGTTTGTAGCAAGAGCTCCCACTCATGTAGACGTCAGGATTAAACTGCAGCCGCCCTTCGTACCATCTGCCGTTAATGACTCTCGTGCCCGGAAAGCCGCCGTGAGCGTTGCACTCGATCTCGCTCAGCGGGTGAACATCGATCCACTGAGCCATTCTTTTCATTGATCTCAGGAGGGCCGAGCCTGAGCCCGTTTGCAGGATACTTTGCAAAATAGCAATCACCGATCTCTTCCACTTTTCAGGATTAGCGGATGGAGTGTTCGTAGCCCAGATGTCGGGGGTCTGGATGTCAAGATAATACGTTTCCCAGAAACCCGGGGTGCCGCTCGCAACGTCGGACGCGCCTCCCATACTTCCCTCCTTTAGTCCCGGTGGGGCTCAGCGCAAGCCTGGTTGAACGTTGGACGGAGTCGGCGCGGCAGAAGCCCCACGCTTCCTGCCACGCTTCCCCCCTTAGCGCCAGAGGACGACTTGAGTTGCCTCTGCTCTGAATATCGGAATCGGAGGGAGAAAAACGACACGCGAAGGCGGCGAAAAGACTGAGCTGATTCATTTCTGCGACGGATCTGAACTGAACCGCCTGGCAGCACGAGTCTCAGGGTGATCCGGCCCTAGGGCGTTTTGCAGCTGTTCAGCAGCCGAACGGGCGGCGGCGCGAGCTTCGTCCCTCTTGCCCTGGGCATCGAGGGCACGTGCCAGGGCCAGATAGGCACGGCCCAGGTAGCTCGAAAATGTCCCGGGAGGCGCGTCCGCCTGCAACTGGTTGAGAGCCCGCATTGCGTCTGCGGTCGCCTCATTTCGACGACCAAGCTGCAGTTCGATCTCAGATCGTCGCACGAGGAAGACTCGCAAATAGTAAGCGCCGGCGCGGCCGGTGTTCACCAATGGCTCCGCCAGTTCGACTGCTTGATTGGCAAATTCCAGA
Source organism: Terriglobales bacterium (assembly GCA_035567895.1). NCBI lineage: Bacteria > Pseudomonadati > Acidobacteriota > Terriglobia > Terriglobales > Terriglobales bacterium. The sequence continues at coordinate 9,825 of DATMPC010000039.1, forward strand.
GCCGCCCCGCCGTCGCCGCGCGCCTGCGCGTTCAGGGCCTGCTGAGACGCCAGAGATGCGAATGCAATGTGAGCAGGAGGGAGGCTGCGGCGCAGGCGTGGCTCGACTTCAGCCAGCATTTGTGCGGAGCGCTCAAGGTCACCTAGGCCGCGATAAATGGATGCCCGCAGCAACAACGCCTGGCCGATCACCATGTTGTCGCCGGTCTCCAGTCCTTTTGCATATCCTCGTCCGGCATAATCATCTGCTTCCTGGAGCCGCTGCAAGTCCTGCAGGGAACGGGCATAGTTGACAAGAAGCATCGGGGACACGGTTTGCTCGCCCTGATTGTCGCGGGAGATCGCGAGCGCACGTCCTAGAACTCTCTCGGCATCGAGCGGTCGCCCATCGACGGTTAACGTGATACCCCAATTGTTGAAGAGCGCACTCGCTCTCTGCGTGTCATCGCGACCGAGAGCCGTCAAGCGCACTGCCGCCTGCTCAAATGTGGCACTGGCCTCGGGCAGGCGCCCGGCGTGTTGATAGGCTGCAGCCAGGAAGAGGACAGTGTTGAGTTCCAGCAACTCCGACCGGTATGGCCATTGTTTCAAGAGGCGCTCTGCAGCCTGCGCTCTCGCCACGCCCTCCTTTGCGTCACTACGGTTCTGCGCGATTTCGCTGCCCAGCAGCAGACAGGTAATCCGATCAAGGGTGAACATCGGTTCGTCAGGAAGTTCCCGCATCCCTTCCTGGAATAGGGCTTCCCCTCGGGGGAGGTCCGCACCCCGGGACAAGGCTTGCCCCAGAGCGCACGATGCTCTGGCGCGGGTGGAAGAATCCGGCAGCGGGCGCGACAATGTGTGGGCCTCTTCGAGCAACTGCCGAGCTTTTTCATATTTATCCTGAACCGTGTATTGGCGACCAATCGATATGAGAAGTTCCACGCGATCGGCTTCGTTGCCGCTGTGCTGCCGCCTGACAACGTGTTCCGCGCGGCTCAATAGTTCGTCAACGGTAAAGGGCTTGCCCAACGGCGCCAAGTCTGAGAGGAGAAGAGAGTTAAGATCATTAATCGATTCCGCTCGCGATAGCTGGCGAAACGCGAAGTCACGCTGCTTACGCACGGAGCGAGCTTCGAACAGAGTGCCCACACTTCCCGCCACGATGGCCATAATAGCCAGCGTCGCCAGAAACACCGCTGTGCGATTCCGTCGCACAAATTTCGCCGCGCGATAGGTAAGCGTATCCCGCCGCGCCCGGATCGGCTCATGCCGCAGATATCGCCCAAGGTCGTCGCCGAGCGCTGTCACCGAGGCATAGCGCTCCTGCGGATTCTTCTTCAGCGATTTCGCAATGATGGTATCGAGGTCCCCGCGCAATAACCGCCTGAGCTTCTCGGGTGTCGTAGTACGGCTGGCAGCGTTGCTGGTAGTTACTTCCGCGGTCGCCTTGGTTGTGGCCACGACCTCGGAGGGACGCGTCGGCTCGGTCTCGACAATCGCCTTGACCAGGTCCGCGGCCGATCGTACGCCCTTCCCAGCGGGATGCTGTCCGGTTAGCAGCACATAAAGCAACAGGCCTAGCGCATAGACATCGGTGGCAGTCGTGACGGCACCGCCGGTCACCTGCTCGGGCGCAGCGTACTCGGGCGTCATCGCGCGGCCGCCTTCGACCGTCAGCATTGTTGCCGCGCCGTCCTCGCCCTCCCCTTCGAGCAGCTTGGCAATGCCGAAGTCGAGCAGCTTTACCTGACCGTCTCTATTTACCAGAACATTCGATGGCTTAAGATCGCGGTGCACGATCAGGTTCGCGTGCGCATGCGCAACCGCATTCAGCACATTCAAGAAGAGACGGATTCGGGCTTCCACATCCAGTTTCTGCTGGTCGCAGTAGCGATCAATGCTGTCTCCCTCAACATATTCCAGAATAAGATAGGGTTGACCGGCCCTCGATACGCCGGCATCGACGAGTTCCGCAATATTGGAATGTCTAAGCTTCCCCAGAATATTGCCCTCGCGCTTGAACCGAGCTTCGCCGTCTTTCCCCATCAGCGCGATGTGGATGAACTTCACCGCAATTCGCCGCTCGAAGCGGCCGTCATTGCGTTCGGCCAACCACACGCTTCCCATTCCACCTTCGCCGATTTGAGAGATCAGAGTGTATGGGCCAAGAGTCTGGCCCGCGAGGCCGCTCGAGGTCGGCAGCGACACCTGCCCGCGCTCAAGAAAACCTTCTTGCGCCAACACCTTGTGTTCGTCGAGGAGTTCTGTCAACTGCGCAGCCAGTACGTTATCTTCATGACCGAGCGACCGAAGCCATTCGACGCGCTCGTCTTCCGACATTGCGAGCGCCTGGTCCAGGTACGGACTCAGTGCCTTCCAGTCATCCGGGCTAAGTGTGGGCATGGATTTTTTCAGAGAATCAAATCACTGCGAATCTTTCGGTGCAGATAAATACGCGCCTTCTCCCAGTTTCGCTGTACCGTTCGTTCCGACACATCCCGCATGGCAGCGATTTCCGCGAATGAGAATCCGCAGAAAAATTTCAGGTCAACGATTTCCGCCAGCGCGGGCTCGGCTTTGCCAAGCTCGTTCAGCGCATCGCTGATTTGGACAAGTTGCCGGTGGTCTACCGCATTCTCCATCACCTGCGCGTCGAGCGATGTCATCTCGAACAGGCCCCCGCGTTTCTGGGCGTGCCGTTCCCGGGCGTGGTCAATGATGAGCCCACGCATCACTCTTGCCGCATATCCCATGAACCGTGCCCGGTCGGGAAACGACGGCCCCTCGCGCGCCGCCATGTCCAGATAGGCTTCATGCAGCAGAGTCGTGGAACTGAGGCTCACCCCGAAGCCGCACCGCGCGAGCTCGCGCTTAGCCAGTCGATGCAACTCGGAATACAGCGCAGCAAACAATTCCTCCCCGGCGGGAGCGTGGCCTTTTTCCGCTGCGATAATAAGTGAAGAGATTTCCAACCACTGCCTCAGCTTGAAACGTTGGCCAGCACATGACCTCGAGATTCAAACCGCGACAGCTTCTCGCAGATCAGTTCGATAGTCAAGTCCCGCGCGCGATTGGCGTGAAGGTTAGATCAGCCGATCCCAGATAAGTGCGCCTAGGCCAGCTTCGAATGAGGTTTGGATACTTCAGGAACACGCCTGTCGCTGCGCTGTGTTTTTAATCGTACTCACTGTCGGGCCCCGTAACAATAGCGGCACTACCGCGCCCGCGCGAAGCGTCTGTCGCTAAATAGCGGCTCGCGAGTGCCCTTCTAAGCAGGCAACGATGGAGGCGCAGCATTCTCCGCCGCTCCGAATTGCAGGTTCGGTTCACCACCCAGGTGAAACACGATGGTCGCTCCATTTGCAATATCCGCGTGCCGAAACCACACTTTCTCGTAGGGCTTGCCGTTGAAGGTGATGGACTGAATGTATTGATCCCTGGGGGAAGAGCGCTTCGTCTCAACCACCAGTTTCGCTCCATTTTTCATGTCGACGATGACGCGATCGAACAATGGCGTGCCGAACACGTAATTTCCGCTGACGGGATCGACGGCATAAAAGCCGAGCGCACTCATCACATACCACGCTGACATCTGGCCGCAATCCTCATTGCCCGCGAGGCCGTTCGGCTGATTGTCGTATTCCATCTCGAGCAAACTGCGAACCCGCTCCTGCGTCTTGTAAGGCACACCTGCGTACGAATAGAGATAAGCGATGTGATGGCACGGCTCATTGCCGTGCGCATATTGGCCGACCATTCCAGCGATGTCTGGCGGAGCATCAGCGGGCAGTTGCGTGCTCTGCCTGAACAGGCTGTCCAGTTTCTCGACAAAAGCCTGCCGGCCTCCAAACAGTTCCATGTATCCTCCGGGGTCGTGCTGAATGGCAAATGTCGTTTCCCAAGGATTCGATTCGGTATAGTCTTTCCACTTCTTTGAATGGCCCATTTCCGTGGCCTCGAAGGGTTCTGACCAGTCTCCGTTTTCAAAGCGCGGTCGTACGAATCCCACCTTCGCATCAAACAGATTCCGGTAGTTGCGGCATCGTTCCAGCAGAAGTTTTTGATCTTCTGCGGCGCCCACGGCCTGCGCGATGTGCGCTACTGCCCAATCGTCGTAGACGTATTCCATCGTCTTGCTACACGACTCCTCTTCCTTGTCGCAAGGGATGTAGCCAAGTTTTCTGTAATAAGCCAATCCCCGGTAGTCATCGTCCATCGCCCGCTTCCGCATCGACGGATAAGCTTTTCCGAAGTCGATTCCCTGGAATCCCTTCACATAAGCTTCCGCGATCACAGAACTCGAATGGTAGCCGGTCATGCAACCTGTCTCTCTGCCTTGCAGCGGCCAGACGGGTATTCCCTCGGGACTCTCCTCGGCCATACGAATCAGGCAATTGACGAAATCCGGGACGCGGTCGCCGAGAGCAAGGGTGTAGAAAGGATGAGTTGCGCGGTAGGTGTCCCACAAAGAAAACGTGCTGTAGTTATGAAATCCCGCAGGCAGTTGATGAACCTTCCCGTCCATCCCGCGGTACTGGCCGTCCACGTCGTCGAACAGCGTTGGAGCCACCATCATGTGATACAGGCTCGTGTAAAAGATTTCCCGCTGTCTTTGATTGGAGGTCTCAATGGTGATTCGCGAAAGCTGCTTGCGCCACGCTTCATGCGCAGCCTGCCTCACCCGATTGAAGTCCCAGTCCGGAATCTCCGCTTCCAGATTTTTCATTGCGCCTTCCGCGCTCACTCCCGAGATGCCGGTCTTGACGTAGATCACCTCGCCCTCGGTAGTCTGATAGCCGATCAGCGCCTTCAGCGAATTCCCCCTCGCTTTCCGAACCGTCCTATCCAGTTTTTTCTCGTCCGAAACGATCTCAGCCCAAAGAAAGGGCTTGGAAACTTTCATGGCGAAGTAAATCTCGCGTCCGGCTGCCCAGCGGTTCACCGCGCGCCCACCGACGATGGTGTCGGCATTTACGATTTTCAATTCCGACCACTGAACCCCGCCCGGCGCGATCCCATAAAGATGTGTGAGATCGAGAATAAAGTGGCTGGTGTCGCTCTTGGGGAACGTGTACTTATGAATGCCCGCGCGTTCGGTCGCGCTCAGTTCGGCCCGGATGTCGTAGTCGCGCAGCAGAACCGAATAGTAGCCCGGCGTCGCTACTTCGTCAGCATGGCTGAAACGCGAACGGTAGCCTTCGCCCGGATTCTCCCTTCCCCCTGGAATCGTCTTCACTGGCCCGGTCCCGGGCATTAAGAGCACGTCGAGCATGTCGCCCACACCCGTGCCGCTCAGGTGCGTATGGCTGAAGCCCATGATCGAACTGTCAGAATAGTGATACCCCGAGCACCAATCCCAACCGTCGTTGTAGGTATCCGGGCTCAACTGGACCATACCGAAAGGTACGGTCGCTCCCGGATAAGTGTGCCCGTGCCCGCCAGTTCCAATCGCAATGTTCACGAACCGGGTGAAGTCTTGCTCAGTCGCCGCCGACGTTTCGGAGGGCGATGCCAGAACGCCGGTCAGTCGCCTGGACCCAAAAAGCTGGGGAAGTGAAAGCGCGGAAAGGAAACCCAAGAAACTTCTTCGAGTAGGCAATCAGACCCTCCTGCCAGATCTTCCGGGACCAACAGCAAAACTTCTGACGAATCTAGCGTAACGGATTCTTTTATCAGAAGCTCGTCTGCATTCCCTACAGAAAATACAGGCCGGACCGGGGCGGCTCCGAAGATCGCTCCGGCAGCACCCAGTTCGAAAGCGGTTTTGAGCCGGGACTGCCATCTTCCCGATCCAAACTGAGTGTCTTCGTTGTTGTCTGGGGTCAGCGTGAGATTATGCTAGGCGGTTGGAATGCAGGTTCTGTATGCATCCTTCAACCCGATTTCGGCCATTCCTTTTGGCGAGATAGAGAGCCCGGTCGGCTTCATTCAAAAGAGACTCCACACCGGAGGTGTCGCCGGAGTCAGCAGAAGTAGCGCCCATACTGATTGTGGCTCGCATGATTCCTTCCGCAGTCGCGATCTCGGTGTCCGCAACAAATTGCCTGATGTCTTCTGCTCGGCGAGTGGTCATGGCCAAATCACAGCCCGGTAAAATCAGCAAGAACTCCTCGCCACCAAAGCGACCGACGCCGTCGTAGTTTCTGAGATCGGATTTTAGCGTTTGCGCGACTGCCTTCAGCACGACGTCTCCCGCCGAATGACCAAACGAGTCGTTGATCTTTTTGAAGTAATCGATGTCCGCCAAAATGACGCCAACCGGACTGTTTCCGCGCATGCCTCGGTTCAGTTCGCGTTCAAGATGGGCCAGTATCTCTCTCCGATTCAAGAGCCCGGTCAGAAAATCATACGTGGCCGCGATCCGAAGCGATTCCCCGGTGTCTACCAGTTTCCGCTGAAGTTCGAGAATCCTTTTGCCAGCCAGCAAACGCGCTTTCAACTCCAGAGGATTGAACGGCTTTACCAGGTAGTCGTCTGCGCCCGCTTGCATGCCTTCCAGCAGGTCGTTCTTTCCGTCCTTGCCGGTGAGCAAAACGATGTAGGTGTAGTCAGGATGTGTCTTGGTTAGGCGTATCCGGCGGCACAGTTCGATACCCTCAATCTGCGGTAACATCCAGTCGAGAAGAGTGAGTCTTGGTGCATCCGAAGCCTGAAGCAGTTCCCAGGCTTCCTCTCCGTCTTTGGCCACCACAAGATCGAAGCCCCACTGCTTCAAGTGAGTACCAATCAGGTGCCGATAAACGGGGGAATCTTCAGCCAACAGGATCTTGGTTGTTGCTTGTGGCTGGCGCGATGCTCTTTCAATTGCAATTGGCGGTTTCACGGATATTCTGGCTCGAGTGATATCCGTTTTCACTCGTTCCAACCCGGCGACCGTCGATCTACTGTGTCCCTGGGAGTCATTCCTCATACTGCGATCAGCGGTTTCTTGATCTCGCTTTTACGTTTTATCCACTCATTCAGAATGTTGAGATCGACCGGAGGAATCCGGAGAAACTCACAGCCAAAGCGGCTGAAGTCCCGCGTCCACAAGATTCGGACCTGCATGTAGATTTTTCTGATCGCTCCGGGCAACAACACGTGAAACGATAATACATCTCCCACGAAGAGTTTCGCTTGCGTGACCAGTCCAAGTCCGCCGTCCCCGATATCAGTGATCGTCATGGATACATTCCGACGGGACTCGTCGGTTGCCTTCACGGATACCATGAGAGCGAACCTCGCATGCCGGCGGTGTTCAAACAACATTCTGGAGTAAGCAGCTTGCAACGACTTCTGGCTGGATTCAGCCGTCACTGGTTTCTTGAGTACAACGTGAGCGCCTGGTATCGGGCGATCGAGAGAAGAAATGGCAACAATCGTCGGCTTCTTCTTTCTGCTTGACTTCCAGATATCCTGCAACAGGTCCCTTGAGTCCTCTCCCTCCCAATCGATCACCACCAGGTCCGTTTGGCCTGTTTTTAGCTGGTTGAATGCTTTCGCGGAAGTTAGGCACATATCGGTGCTGATTCCCAGGTCTCGTAGGATTGGGCTCATCGTGCCAAATACGCCTGGATCACGCGAGACAAACAAACACTCAAATGCCATGTCTGAAGTCATCTTAGTGGGTCCTGTTCCCGGGCTGAGTCATCGCCGGTGGCACCATTCGCAACTCGCTTCTTTCGCCGTCGTGATCGTTCCCGTGTTGTTCTCCGGGCAAGTTGATTGGTGCACAAACGCTGCCCTCGGCACCGCCGCGGTCGGCAATACTGTCGAGTGTTCGCTTCACGATTTGAAGCAGGGACGCGGAGTGTTGGTCCAACTCGAGTTTCGATTTCTCGAAATAAGCTACGGCGCCGGCCTGCTTCAGTTTTGCCTCGTTCTTCTGAGAAAGACTGCTCAAAACAATCACAGGTATGTGCGCCGTGAGCGCACTGCCCTTCAGCGCCTGCAGAACCTCCGGCCCACCTAACTTTGGCAACAACATATCCAGCACGATGAGGTGAGGAATCCGCGAGTAGGCAATCCGCAACGCCTCTTCACCATCGCCAGCGGTCAGGACTTTGTAGCCGGCTCTCACCAGCACCTGTTCGATCGCCATTCGCAAGAATCT
>DATMPC010000040.1 GCA_035567895.1 Terriglobales bacterium
CATCCAGACAGAATGTGTGGAAATGCGAAAGAAGCCTCCGTGATTTCCGCCGGGATTCGGAAAGCGAGAATTGAAGTTCCAGTGGTCCGACGCAAAGACATGGAAATCAGCCTGCACCAGTTCGCGCCGCCGACGCTCGAAGCGCAGCAAGATCGGGTTAACGCCCTGCGGCCCGGGAACATTGGTTGCGACCGGCGATAACTCTTCCGTCATACCAATCACCGCATTTGAGTATTCGCACCGGTGCACCGCGTGCATCCACTCGCGCTCGGTATGCCATGCGCTCAGCCAGGTGCGGCGTTCACTTCCGGCGGACAAGTGAAGCTCCGAATCTTCGAACAGGTGCAGTGGAAATCCAGAAGCCCAAGATTGTTCCGACCAGCTCACTTTGCCTTCCTGGCCCTGATGCAAATGAGCAACCGGTCGGACAGCAATGTTTCCTTCACGATCAGTCAGGATGAGAAGTTGATGATCTTCGTCGCCGTACAACCAATAGGCATGGCCCGAATCAGTGTCCGGCAACGACGCGGCGATGAAATCGATAGGCTTCGAAGACAGTGCTGACTGTGGATTGTTGCGCACTCGCTGTGAAGCTAGCAGTTCGAAATTGTCCACGTAGCGGAACGAACGTTCGGGATCGAGGTGACCGGCAGCATCAAGCGCCAGTCCGTCTGGCGAGGGACCTACAACATAGTGCTGCAGGTCGCGAATGGAATTGTTATCGCCTGCCGAGAGCTCCGGGACGAGATTTTCAATCTTCATCCGTAGCAGGCGGCTCGGATCAGGATTCAAAGCAAGCAATCTGCGCACATGCGAGACATAGGCAGTGTAACTCGTATACTTCCGTTCCCAGGCATGCAACTGGCCTTGAAGGCGTCGCCCTGCCTTGTCGTCACCGGCTGCGATTTGGTCGGGAGTCCACTTCTTCGGCTGCTCTGCAGTGACTTGTTTGCGGAATTCAATCTGTTGCTTTAAGGCCGCCAATTCCTCATCTAGGTCGTTGGCAGTTTTGGTCCATTGCTCCCGATGGCGATCGATTGTCTCGCGCAGGTAAGCTGCAGCGGCTTTCCGCACTTGGGGTTGCAGTTCCGGCCTTGCAAGCTCCTTCAGCAGGATATGAATCTTATTCAGGTCACTGTTACGTAAATGCACTGCGGCACGCTCGTTTCCGTCAGTGTCGAGCCATGCTGTGGGATATCGCGACGCTTCCCCCGACAGGTAGAACGAAGATGTGCTCGGCGTAGTGACTCGGTGAACTAGCGGATCTAGCCCCTTCAGCTTGTAGTCGCTGAGCTCGTAACGATCCGTCATCACATGGTGGGCCCCGCCATCAGCGCTATTGAACAGATCAGGAAGGGGGAAGGTCTGACTAATGATTCCCGGAACGTTGTTCATCCCGTGGTCCGAAACCACGGCAAAAATGGTCTGGTCCGCCATCGGACTGTTCTGGATAGCGGTCCAAATACGTCCTGCCAAGGTGTCAAGTCGCCGCAATACTTCGTGGAGAGCAGCGGGATCGTTCGTGGCGTGGGCCGTATGATCCAGGCTACCGGTAAAGAAATCCAGATAGACAATTTCAGGCTCCTGCAGTGCCGCTGTGAGTTCGGACGTTGTTTCGTCATCGAGTTCTTCCTCGAAAGAGGGCGGGCCTGCGTGTTCAAGCCTCGCGAGTAGATGGCTCTTTGAAAAGTGCCGACCGAGTGCATGCTCCAGAGTCGGCCACCGAACGCCACGCTGAAACAATTGGAAGCTCTCGTGCGTGTGCGTGTAGCCGAACGCATCGATCGAGAGCGGAATCCCGGCAGCATCCAGCACTTCCACGCCCGGCATGTCCACTTCGCGGCCTCGTGCGTAGCCGAGATAGAAAGGGAAGAAATTCAGATAGTCGTAAACCTCACCCGTGTAGCGGTCGTACTCTGCGTTACCTCGAATAACGGTGTGTTGGCCGGTGTCTAACATCGACCACGACGGCGCTGACAGGCTGATGCCGCGCGTGTAGAAGTTTTCGAACACCGTGCCGCTCTGGCTGAAGATACGAGCGAACCATGGCAGCCGAGGTTTTCCCGTGGTTGGATCTTTCTCTTGCATGTTGCGATAGAGCAAATCCGCATTCAGGCCGTCGATCTTGAGAAGGACGACTCGCTTTGCGGGCAACTCAACACCGTATGCAAGCGTACATGCGAGCAGGATCATTGCGAGGACGCGAATCATTCCGTTCCCCCATTAGAAAAGCCGTCAGGGGCGCTGGTAGAAGAGGCTGCAAGTTTGGCCGATCTGACACGTATGAAAGCATCGGTTTGCTTCATAAGAGCAAGTGCCGTTGTGCAGTCTGTTCGCAGATCATCATCTTTCGATAGATTCTTCAGATGTTCCAAGGTCGCTTCCGCGTGCGACCGCACAGCGGGTGCCGCGATCGACGACATCAAACTGCTTAGTTCACGCACAGATGACTTGATACATTCACTGTCGTAACTAATCTCAGGTGGAGTTTGAGCCTGAATGAGTGAGTCCAAGAAGTTCAACTGATACGTTACGTGGCGCTCGTGCTGGAGCATGAAAATGTCATTGGTTTTGGCCTGCTGCTTATAAAAACCCAAGGTGGCAACATGAAGCATGCTTTTCGTTAGTTTCGTCCTCTCGCTTTCGCCGAAGGAGGACAACTCGAAGCGATGTTCCCGATCGACTCGCGCTATCAAATCGCCATCGTCGGCTGCTTTCTCGAGCACTTTGTAGCGCGCAATCGCATTCTGAATTTCGCGTTGCGGCGCAGCTTCGAGCGGATTCACCGCCAGCCACCGGAGTCGGGTTTCCATGTCTTTCTTGAGCGATGGATCAATCGTGCGATCGAGCGCCAGATTGACGCGGAAATCCGAATAGCAGTCAAGCCGGGAAGCTTCGTCCAGCGCCGCTCCGCGCCGCCCAACAATAAAGCGGTGGAGATCGAAAGCGATATAGAAGTACCAATCTGCGAAATGCGAAATTCCGAGCACTCCGGTAATCAGTTCGTTGACCGAGCGCTGCGCCACTTCGCGTCGCCGCGTGCTCAGCTTGTGCCGAAAATCCATCAGGATCAGCGGCTGCTTCGGATAATCAAGGCTGTAGACCGCCAGCGGAATAACGCCTACCGAACTGTTCTTATCGAGCGTGCGCTGGTAAACGGGACCTTTCCAGTTCTTCAGGCTCTCGTCGGTCCACGGATTTCGAATGGCTAAGAGTTTCCAGATCGACTGCAGCGAAAGGTTCTCTGGCTCGGCTGATTCCGACTGAGGGAACCAAAGGATGGCGAAATGGGCCTGGTCTCCATTCAGATTCAGCGGCTCAAATATCAATCCTGTCTTTTCTGCCCATTGCCGCAGAAGTTCCCTGTTCCGGCTGCGGATGCGCTCCTGCTCAAAGTCCGATTGCATTCCTACTCGGGCCGCCTGGTTGTCGGTCCCCAAGCCGCCGAAGAGTATCTCCCGCAGTTTTAGCTTGCCGATTACGGTATCGAGTTGCACCTGTGTCAAGGCCGTGGCGTCATTCGAAACCGGCGCCTGGCGCAGATAGCTGATTGCCTCTTCGATATGCAGCCTCTCGGCTTCCTGGCGGTTGGTGTCGTACGCGTGTGTCGAGGCCCTTATCGGCGCTATCATGGGATCGAACGCGGTCCATTGCAGGAGGTCCTGCCCAACCCGCGCCATCATTTGAT
>DATMPC010000041.1 GCA_035567895.1 Terriglobales bacterium
GTTACTTGACCTGCCTGGGCGAGGTAGAGAACAGCGTCGACAACGTCTTTTACGTCCGTGATTTTTCCCATTGGCTGCAATGTCTTAAGAAAGTCCCTGGGATCATCCTTGTGCATTGGCGTATCCACCACGCCTGGGGCAACGGCGTTGAAGCGGATACCTTGTTTTGCATACTCAATCGCGAGACTCCGGATGATTGAATTCAAGCCCCCTTTAGTGATCATTGGGACCGAGGCATTTACGCCAACGATCGGCTGATCGGCAAGCGCCGCGGTGATGCTGACGATGCTCCCTGATTTCTGCTTCAGCATCTGTTTCACAGTTAGCTGAGTGATGTAGAGGAACCCCAGCAGGTTTGTTGAAACCAAGTTGTTGAAGTCCGCGGCGGAGAAATCCGTGAAGGGCTTCGCGAAAAAGATTCCGGCGTTATTCACCAGAACATCGATCCTTCCGAAGTCCTCGATTGCTGATTCTACGACCCTGGCGGCAGTCTCTGGCTTACCAATATCGCCATCGACGAGAACCAGGGAGGTCGAGGCGGTCAACTGTTGACTTATCTTGCGAGAGGTCGCGACGACGTTATAACCCTGTTTCAGGAAGGCCCCGACTAAACCGGCTCCGATTCCGCGCGACGCTCCTGTAATGATTGCTGCCTTCTGGTCTGGCATGTAACTCCTGTTCAAGGCTTTCGACCCTTAACGTGAGGCATTGATAAAGTCTCGGACTGCGAATGACCGATCATGCGATCCGGCGTTCAATCGATTTGCAAGTTGCGCCGAGGCCGTGATCGTAACCGCCCGCCAATGTCGGCTTGTAGATCCGGACTGGCTATCCATTGATTCCAACTCGTTGAGCCAGTCCACTGCTGAAATCTGGGCCTGCTCTGGACCGTGCAATTTTTTCACCGCGCGGATGAATGCGGAGAACTCGCGCCCCGCCATCCGCATCTGGTCCTTGCAAACCGAATTGGAGAACGATGTTTTTGCGTTCATTGGATCCTCGTCTGTTTCAGCTATACCGGGTACCAGGAGTGGAGCTTTCGTCCCCCACGTGCACCAGGTTTCTGATGACTCAGATGGCATGCACAATTGTGATCACACCAGAGGCGTAGCCGCGAAACAATTAGACGATGGTATCGACCATACCTTCGTATCGGCCGACGGGAGTGGAGACGATCTGTCCGTCTTTTCCCTTTTACGCTTTGTCGCCAGATCCAGCTCTGCGAACCGATACCAAAGTACAATAGACACGCACCTACGGGGTGGCTCATCCTACTCTGAGTTGACGCGAGGCCCGCTGCCCAGGCGTTAGGTTAGGGATTGCAATGAGAAAAATCTCGGCGCCCATCTCTCTGGCTGGGTCACAACTCGGCCCAACGCGTCATGTCTGCGCGTTTTTCAATAGCAATGAAGAAGAGTATCGCGTGTTATTGCCGTTCATTAAGGATGGATTCGAGCGTGGGGACAAGGCGATTCACGTTCTTAGTCCAGATCAACACCGTGACCACCTGCAACGATTAGCTGGCATAGGAATTGACTCGACCGCTGTCCAACGAAGCGGCCAATTCGAACTTCGGAGCAGCACCGAAACCTACCTTCAAGACGGCCGGTTCGATCAGGATCGCATGCTGCAGTCGTTCGAGCAGATGGCGAGCGGCAATGCCGGGGGAGGATTTCCCCTGAGTCGCATCGTCTGCCGCATGGACTGGGTGCCTGACGGTCAGTCGCACATCGACGATGTGATTGAGTTTGAAGCGAGGGTCAATGATGTGTGGTGTCGCCACGATGATGCGGTCATCTGCACTTACCATCTTTCGAAATTCAGCGGCGACGCTGTGATTGACATCATGCGCACGCATCCGCTGGTCATCGTCGGCGGCATTCTCCAGCACAATCCGTTCTTCGTGCCGCCGGGGGAGTTCCTGCATGAAATACGCGAACGGCGGGCAGGGCACCCTGCGCGCCCCGCGACGGTGGGCTGACCATGGCGGGCCGACCATGAAAGTGCAACTCGAACATCCCGCCGACGAGGTCAAGCGCCTTCAACGTTGCATTAATGATCTGGTCAGCCTCCTCGCTCTTCCTGCCATGTGGAGCGGCAGCACACCCTGTGACATTGTTCAGACCTTGCTCGACTCACTTCTTCGCATGCTCGATCTGGACTTCGTTTATGTGAGCTTGACAAACCCCGTCAACGCAGCGCCCTCCGACACGGTCAGGGTCGCTCCGTCACTAGAACATCAGTCGCAACAGATGTTCCGACCGCGAGAGCTCTGTACGTTCCTCAATCGCTGGTTAGGGGACGACCCACAAAAACGTTATCTCCAGGAACGCAGTCGCATTGGAGACGAAGAGGTTTCACTCGTTTCCTGGCCTCTCGGGGTGCACCGTGAAATTGGGGTAATCGTGGCGGGGTCTCGTCGAGCGGATTTCCCGCGGGATACCGAGACACTTCTTCTGGGCATAGCGGCTAACCAGGCGGTGATCGGGTTACAACAGGCACGATTGTTGAGCGAGCAGAAGCGCGTTGCCGACGAACTCGATCAAAGGGTCGCGCAACGGACCACAGAACTTGCTGCAGCCAACGAAGTGCTGAGAAAGGAAGTCGCCGAGCGCAGGCGCGCGGAGGAAGCACTGGCAGCGGGAAAGCGCAATTTACGCTTAATCGTCGAGGGCATCCCCGGCTTCGTGGCACTCATGACGCCGGCCGGTGAAGTTGAACTCGTCAATCCCCAACTCGTCGAGTACACCGGCAGGACACTAGAGGAATTAAGGCTCTGGGGAACCAGCGACACGATTCATTCTGAGGACCTTCCTCGCGTCGTCGAGGTCTTTGCACGATCGATCGCGTCAGGTAGTCGATACGACTTCGAAGCACGCATCCGACGTTTCGATGGCGTATATCGCTGGTTTCAGGTGCGAGGGCTGCCGGTTCGAGATGCCGATGGCCGAATCCTTCGCTGGTGCTCTCTGCTCACCGATATTGACAAGAGAAAGCGCGCAGAGGAAGCGCTCAAGCGCAGTGAAGCATTTCTAGCCGAAGGCCAACGTCTGAGTCGAATGGGCTGTTGTTGCTGGCGTGTGGAAACATGCGAATTCACGTGGTCCGAGGAACTCCATCGCATTTTTGGGTTTGAACCCGATGTGCCTGTGACGCTTGACTTGATCGCTACTCGAGTCCATCCAGAAGACATCCCACTGTTGAACGACATGGTCGAGAAGGCGCGAGGTGCGGTCACAGATTTTGAGTACGAATACCGGTTACTAATGCCTGATAATTCGGTCAAATACCTGCACATGATCGCGCACGGGATTCGCGACAATGATGGCCGGCTGGAATATATCGGCGCGGTTCAGGATGTGACGCAGCGGCAAATTTCGGAAGAGGCACTTGCCAAGGCGAGGTCGGAGCTTGCACACGTCGCCAGTGTCACGAGCCTCGCTACCTTAACGGCGTCAATCGCGCACGAAGTGAACCAGCCGCTCTCAGGCATCGTCACTAACGCCGGCACCTGTCTGCGGATGCTGACATTGGATCCACCGAACGTCGACGGTGCGCGTGAAACCGCCCGGCGAACGATTCGCGATGGCAACCGTGCGTCTGATGTGATCACGCGATTGCGCGCACTCTTCGCCAAGAAACATACCCTCGCTGAGCGGGTGGATCTGAATGACGCTACAAGAGAAGTGATTGCTCTGTCATTGAGTGAGCTTCAAAGAAACCGGGTGATTTTGAGATGTGAGCTTGCCGAAGACCTCCCGCTGGTCACAGGTGACCGCGTGCAGCTTCAGCAGGTAATTCTGAATCTCCTCCGGAATGCTTCGGACGCGATGAATACGGTGCATGATCGCCCCAGGGAGTTGCTGATCAAGACGGAACGAGACGAAGCCGATCAGGCGCTCCTCAGCGTGAGAGATGCGGGGCTTGGATTCGATCCTCAATCCGTCGACAGGCTTTTCGAAACGTTCTACACGACTAAGCATGACGGGATGGGAGTCGGACTATACGTCAGTCGCTCCATTGTCGAAAGTCATCAGGGTCGTCTGTGGGCAACGCTGAATGACGGTCCGGGAGCGACGTTTTCATTTTCCCTTCCGCGGGGACCCAGCGGCGCGATGGGCGCCGACAGGAATGGTGACCTGCGGACGCCTGCTGTAGCCGATACGGATGTTTTATGAGAAATCTATGAAAGTCAACTTTCGAGAGATCGCGATCATCTTCATCCGCCGCGCCGGGGTTGATATCGGCGCCGAACCAATACCAAGGCACAATGGCGCTCACCACTGGAGTGGCGCATGCTTGTGACATGGACTGCCGCCGAGTCGCGTTTTCATTCGCCATTCCTCGCGGACCCGAGACCCTTGATGGGCACCGAGAATCGGCAGCATTCGGAGACAGCCGCGACGGATGCTGCAAAAAACTCTATGACAGTTACACGTTCACTTGTGTCAGTAGTCGATGACGATGAGTCCGTGCGCGAGTCGCTACCCGACTTGCTAAAGGAGTTCGGCTTTGCGGTCCGCGCGTTCTCATCAGCGCAAGAGTTCCTCGCGTCCGATTGCGTCGGCCAAACCAGATGTCTGATTCTCGACATTGCCATGCCCGGAATGACCGGACCCGGCCTTCTGCAGGAATTGAAGCTTCGACGGCAAGAGATTCCAATCGTCTTCATCACCGCTCAGAGAGATGAGGCTGTGCGCTCGCGAATGCTCGAACAGGGTGCGGTGGAGTGCCTGTTCAAGCCATTCAGCGACACGGCTCTGCTTCAGGCGCTCACTCTCGCACTTCGAGTGAGTTAGGCGATCTGCTATGTGCTGTGCCAGGAGGATATAAAATGGACTTAGCCCGCGCACTTGACGATGAAGTGGCGTCAACACCCATGTCGGACGGCACACCAATCGTGTACGTGGTTGACGACGACGTCTCCGTACGTGAGTCGCTGGAGTTGTTGATTCGCTGCGAAGGCTGGCAGCCGGAAATATTCGCGTCCGCACAGGAATTTCTCAGCAGCCCACGAGTCCTTGTTCCGAGCTGCCTCATACTTGACGTTTCTCTTCCAGGTCTCAACGGTCTCGATCTGCAGAAACGCATCGCCAGCGATCGGAATGATATGCCGATCATCTTCATTACGGGTCACGGTGACATAAGGACGTCCGTCCAGGCCATGAAGGCAGGCGCTATCGAGTTTTTGACGAAGCCATTCGGCAATGATGTGCTGTTAAGTGCTATCCGAGACGCCATCGAGCGCAGCCAGGCAGCACTTGGTCGCGAGGCGGAGATACGGGCACTCCGGGACTGTTACGCGTCGCTCACGCCTCGCGAACGGCAAGTCATGGCGTTGGTAGCCTCCGGGCTGTTGAATAAACAGGTCGGTGGGGAACTCGGCATAAGCGAAATCACGGTAAAGGCACACCGCGGTCAGGTGATGCGCAAGATGAAGGCTGACTCTCTCGCAGAGTTGGTGAAGATGGCCGCGAGGCTCCCACTCCCAGGCGTGCCGGTCCCCGATACCTGAGTTCATGTACTCGCCAGATTTTGCCCGATGGAAGTGCGAGTGCTCCCCGGCAAGAATCACAGTTCCGGGCGGATACGCTTCCTGTTTGTGGGCCGTCAGGCGATCTCTTGTCTTTGCGGCCGTATTTCAGCTTCCATGGCAGCCTCAGCCTGCAAGCTTTTGAGAATGCGAGAGATGGTTGCGATAGCGAGAGTGCGACCGCCTTTCTTGTACGCCACGGCACAATCGCGGGCATCGAGGCTCCCATCGATGTCGATGGCCTCCCACTTCTCGGCGTGGCCTACGTAATTGATAGCCACGTCGTAGTGTTGACTCCAGAAGAATGGGACAGCGTCAAACTTTTCGCGACGGCCAAGAATATTCTTAGCTGCTACTTGACCCTGTCGTTCAGCGACCACCCAGTGCTCGACGCGAATTCGCTCGCCGGTGTGCGGATCGGGCCAGCGGGCGGCATCGCCAGCAGCGAAGATTCCGGCCACGCTGGTTTCTAGGTATTCGTTGACTAAGATACCGCGATCAATGGCGAGCCCAGCCTGCTCGGCCAAAGCCAGTGATGGACGCACTCCTATACCCAGCACTAGGAAGTCTGCGTCCACAGTTGCTCCGCCGATTAAGGTGACCGCGCGACCACTTACCCGGCTGACAGTCTCCCCCAAATGAAAGGTCACGCCGTGAGCTTCGTGAAGTTTGCGGATGAAGAGGCCAACCTCATCTCCCATGACGCGTTCGAGTGGCTGGCTACCAGGGGCTACTACATCGACGAGGATTCCGCGGGCGCGCAGCGATGCGGCAACTTCCAAGCCGATAAAGCTGGCACCTACAACCACCACACGTTTTGCTGAAGTTGCCTTGGCAATGATTGCTTTGCTGTCAGCGAACGTGTGGAGATAATGGACCTGAGACTCGGTCGCGCCTTCAATCGGCAAACGGACCGGGTCAGATCCGGTGGCCAACAGAAGTGCGCCAAATTCGAGTGTCCTCCCATTCTCGAGCAATATCTGCTTTTTTCTGATATCAAGCGATGAAACTCGTGAGTGAAGGAGAAGATCGATTCGGCGGTCGCGATAGTAGTCCGAAGACCGCAAAGGAATCCAGTCTTCTTGAGCCGTGCCTGCCAGGTAATCCTTGGAAAGGTTCGG